>NZ_JBEYXD010000006.1:0-276456 GCF_040644975.1 Streptomyces sp. NPDC046900
GGGGGTAGGCGACTGTCCCGGCCTTGGGATGGGCGTGGGCGTGGGCCTCGGTGCCGGTGTGGGCACGGGTCTCTGCGTCGGGAAGTGCCTGGGCGGCGTCATCAGGGGATGTGCCTGCGACAACTCGGTACCGGAACGCGCACGCGCACCTTGGAAATGTCACTGCTCGCTGGTGCTGACGGGATGCTGCCGACCGGGTTGATTTTAGGCCTAAAGGCACTCGAACAGCGTACGGGCTGGGTCGTGGGGCCGTGTCCTTCGATGGTGAGGGGCGCCGGTCGGTTGAGGGTTGTCACGTTGCTGCTGCGATTCCGCTGTGCCGGCGTGGTGCTGGCCTTCGCGGTGGCGGCGAAAGGACTACCTCTGATGCGAGTGACCCGGACAATGTTCGCCTCCGCGGCGGTTGCCGCGGCCGTCGCGCTCTCCGCTCCCGCCGCGCATGCCGTGTCGCTGGTCGGACTTCGGGCGTCGGACGACGGTAATTCCCACAGCAGCCACGGCAAACCGCACGGAAAGAATCAGGACCACAAGTCGTCGGGGAAGAACGAGGAGGAGGGCGGGGGGCCTCAGTCCGACGATGGCGCGCAGGAGGACGATGGCGTGCAGGCCGACGGTGGCGCGCAGGCCGACCCTGGCGCCCCGGACATGGGAGGGGAAGAGTCCGGAGCCGAGGAAGGCGGCAACCCGTGGAAGAAGAAGCACGACAAGTCGCCCGAGCAGAAGCAGGCCCCGACCGGCGGTGTGAAGGCCGGCGGCGGTGCCCTGGCCATGGCCCTGGCCGACGACGGCGGCAACCCGTGGAAGAAGGGCGGCAAGTCGCAAGGCGGCGGCGACGAAGAGCAGTCGGAGGGCGGCGACCCGAACAGCGGGGCTGAGTCCGAGAGCGACGGGCCGGCCGCGGCCGGTGAGGACACCGGAGGCGACGCCGGAGCCGAGGCGGGAGCCGAGGAAGGCGGCAACCCGTGGAAGAAGAAGCACGGCAAGTCGTCCGAGCGGCAGCAGGCGGCCCCGAGCGGCAGCGTGAAGGCCGGTGGCGGCGGTCTCGCGGAGTCCGGAAGCGGCCTGGCCGCGGGCTCTCTGCTCCTGGCCGGCGGTCTCGGCGCAGGTGCCTACATGCTGCGGCGCCGGAGCGCGTCGGATGCTGTCGGGGCCTGATCGGTCCTTGCCGGGTGCCGTTCGGTCGCGGGCGCTGTCGCCCTGGGAAGGACGACAGCGCCCGCGGCTGCGGCCGCGGTGCCGGCGTCCCGCCGGCCCGCGGATGTCCGACCGCCGCTCCAGTTGATGAACAGGCCTTTGTCCAATGACTCTCTCGCAGCAGGCCCCGCCCGATGAGACCCCCAGCCGAGCTCCCTCACGTAATGTCGGCCCTGCTCTGCTGTGGCCGGCCGCGGCGGTGGCCCTGGGCGCCCTGCTCATCCACCACTCGCTGGCGCCTCCGGCTGATGCCAAGCCGCCGGAGGTACCGGCCGTCGTCGCCCCGCCCACACCTCTGCACCCGGTCGCGCCTCCGGGACCGCCCCCGTCCGTAGCCCCGCCGCTGCCGGGACCGAATGCGATGGCACGTCCCTCGGGGCCCGCGCTGCCGCGGTCGGAACCAAAACGGATCGTGATTCCGCAGATCGGGGTGAACGCACCGTTCACGGACGTGTCCCTGGCCCCTTCGGGACAGCTGAACACTCCACCCCTCACCAACAAGAACCTTGCAGGCTGGTACAAGGGCGGAGCCTCACCGGGCGAACGAGGAACGTCGGTCGTGGTGGGACATGTCGACACCAAGACCGGCGCGGCGATCTTCGTGTTTCTGCGCTTCCTCAAGCCGGGCAACACAGTGGACATCACCCGCGCCGACGGCATCACCGCCCGCTTCAAGGTGGACTCGGTCCAGACGTTCAGCAAGGCCCACTTTCCCGACGCCCGGGTCTACGCCGACGCCCCGACCGCCCAGCTGCGGCTCATCACCTGCGGCGGGACCTACAACCACAGCGCCCACGAATACCAGTCCAACGTCGTCGTATTCGCACACCTCGACACATCGGGACGTTCCTGAGACATCAACCGGCCCGCTGCCTCGACCCGCCGTCCCGTACGGCGGGTCAGTGCTGTGCAGGGCAGGTCGCCGCACGACCCCGACTCGAGAATCGCGCGCTCCGGGTCGGCTCGGTTCCCGTCGACTCCAGCGACATACGGGCCGCGCGCCTGAGGCATGGAGGACCTGCGGCCGGCGATACGGCGGGCCGACGAACGTACCATCGAGGTCCGCTGCTCCCGCTCTGCCCGCCGCCTCGGACCACGTCCTCCATGGACGGGCCACTCACACGCTCTCAGCAGCCGATCCGAAGCATGCCCCGATGAGGACCGACTTCCACACGGGCCGTTGTCCCGCATCGAGTTGGTCGCCCGTTCGAGTGCCGTGGTCCGGACGCGTCGCCTGGCGTCCGCACCTGTCGAGGTTCCGTCCGCAACATGGCGTGCGGCGCCCCCCTTGGTGATCCTGCTGACCCGGCCTCACATCACCTCGTGGCGCATCATGCTCGGATTCGGGCTGGTGCCGGTTCTGATCATCATCTGGCTGCGCCGCCGGGTGCCGGAGAGCCCCCGCTGGCTCGCCCAGAACGACCGTGAACGGGAGGCGTGCGAGGTGGGCCGGGCGCTCGTCGGCACCCCGTCCAGGTGACCCCGCGGACAAGGAACGGCACGAGCCACCGCCCGAAGGCCTCGGAGCCTTCCTTCAGCCGCAGCTCTTCTCACAACGCTGGCGCCGGCGCACGATCTTCACCGCGGCGCCGTGGTTCCTGATGGACATCGCGACCTACGGGGTGGGGATCTTCACCCCCACCCTGCTGGCGTCCTTCGCGCTGGGCGGCGCGCACACCACGTTCATCGCGGACGACATCGCCTCCACCAAGGGCACCGCCCTGCTGGACGCCTTCCTGGTCGTGGGCTTCGCACTGGCGATCCTGCTGGTCGACCGGGTCGGCCGGGTGCCCCTGCAACTGACCGGGTTCGCGGTCATGACCATCGCTCTGTGCGTCCTGGCCGTGGGCACGCAACTGCCCGGCGGAGCCAACGCCCACCTCGCCCTGGTCATGGTCGGGTTCGGGGTGTTCAACACCTTCATGAACCTGGGGCCCAACGCCACGACCTTCGCCCTGCCCGCCGAGGTGTTCCCGTCCGAGATGCGTTCGGCGGGACATGGATTCGCCGCCGGGTGCGGCAAACTCGGGGCCGCGCTGGGCACCTTCCTCTTCCCGGTACTGCTGGCGAACATCGGCGAGGCCGCACTGCTGTACGGGGTGGCCGCGGCCTGTGCGGGCGGATTCCTCATCACCCTCGCCTACCGCGTCGAGCCGCGCGGCGCCTCCCTCGACGAACTCTCGGGCATCCAGGCCATCAAACTCGCCCCACGCGTCACCCCGCCCTGATCGGCGATCACGAGGACCGCGCTCCCGGGGAACGGCCCTCGCGGCGGCCGCTACCGAGAACCGAAACGCCGTGAACCCGCGGGCAGTCCCGGTAGATCGTACTGTTGAGGGCCGCGTGCAGCCCCGACGCCGAGCATGCTGCGGACGGCCGCCGACGCGGCGGCCGTCCGGGTCTGAAGCCCGCATGGTCCGACCGCGGCCCACCGCGAGGCCGGACGAGCCGCCGTGCACTGCCCCGGCGCCGGGCCCGGCCATGAGCGGAGGGCCTCAGGAGATCTTGCGGCAGAGCAGAGCCGCGGGCCCGGCGCTGCTCCCCACACGTGTGGTGAAGGCGATCCCGGCAGCGTACTCGTCGTCGATGCACTGGCCCTTGTAGTCACCGTAGGCGAAGTCGCCACCCGCGGTGTCGGCGGGGCGGTTGTCGGACCGGTCGAACCAGACCGTGCGTCCCGTGCCGGCCTGCGGGGTGACCGCGGGGACGCACAGGGCCGCCGACACCCGGGCACCGCGACGGCTGTAGCCGATGAGGTACTGGCCGGACGGGCACTGGAGTTTGGTGTAGCCCGACGCCCAGTCACCGCCCGCGGGAACGTAGCGTTCGTCGGTGACGACCGTCTGGGCGTTGCCCGCGGCGCGCAGGTCACCGGTGGTGACGTCGGTGCACAGTCCGCGACCGGCGGTGTGGCTGAGGCCGATCAGTCGCAGTCCGTCGGGACAGGCGGCCTTGTAGGCGCCGTTGTCCCAGTCACCACCGGCTCGCACCCGGAGCGACTGGACGTAGTCGCCGTGATCGGTGGAGAGCATGCGCCAGGTCGGCACCGGGTCGACGGGGCCGGTGATGGTCGGTGAGGTCATGAGGTGGTTCCACGCGGTGCTGCGCCAGTCGGCCTGGTCGAGGATGCCGTACCTGTGGCCCGAGCTGTCATAGCGCAGCAGGGCCCAGTCGTCGTGTCCCTCCCAGCCGACCAGGGGCCAGTAGGCGAAGTCGGCGTCGCGGTCGGCGAAGTAGTCGGTGATGTTGCCGAACCACGCGCGGGCGGCGGTTCCCGTCTCGCCCGCTCCGATGCCGAATTCACTGATCCATACCGGTGCGGTGTAGTGCCGGCCGGTGTCCTCGGACACGAAGAAGGCCTCGTCGTAGAGAGCCTGGTACAGCTCGTCGCGGGTCAGGTCCTGGTAGCGGGGGTCGTGGGTCTCCCCGATGCCGGTGGCACCGCTGTGACGGGGGCCCGTGTATCCGTAGAAGTGCGCGGAGTAGACGAGTTTGTGGGTGGCCACGAGGGTGTGCGAGAGCGTGCGCGCGGGCGTCAGGGTGGGGCGGCCGTGCGGCAGCCCGTCGACGGGCAGGCCGGTCCAGTTGATTCCTTCGATGAAGATGAGGAGATCGGGGTCGGCCTCGGTGAGGATGCGGTCGGCCGCGAGTTGCGCGGCGGCATACCAGTCGTGGTCGTCACCCAGGCCCCAGTTGGGGTCGTCCATGATGTCCCGGCGCACCTCGTTGTAGAGATCGGCGCCCACGACACGGGGGTTGGCGGCGTAACGGCGGGCCATGAAGACCCAGTCGTCGGCCCATTGCCGGGTGGTCTGACTGCTGTTCCAGCGCTCGTTGCCGTCGATACCGCAGCACCAGCGGGAGGTGTTGGTGTGGTTGTTGAGGATGACGGCGAAGCCGTCCTGTGTGAGGGCGGCCACCACGGCGTCGTAGATCTGCAGCGGCGTCTTGCCACGAAGCTGGGGATTGGCTGTGACGGCGACGTCCGGTACGGCGGCCGTGGTGTGGATCATCTCGTTGGAGAACGGCAGCCGGATGCTGTTGATACCGAGTTCGTGGAAGTCGGCGAGCAGTTCGGACAGGGGGGCACGGTCCAGGCCGAGGGGTATCCCGTAGGAGTCCTGTCCGGCGTGGTGGTTGGCGGCATCGGAGATGCTGCCGTTGCCCGTCCACGAGCCCTGCGCACCGTCCCAGTTGGCCGACTTCAGCCGGAAGCGGTTGCCCGCGGCGTCGACGATGTACCGGCCGCGGGTGGACAGCGGCGGTTGCCAGGTGTCGGCTGCCGGGGCCGCGGTGTACGCGGTGGAGGCCGAGGGCTCGGCGACCGCGACGACCGTCCCGGGTGCCGCGGCGAGCAGGAGGAGGGCCGCACCTACTCCCCCTGTCAGGTACTGGACAACTCTGGTGGGCATACGGGCCTCTGTGTGCGAGCGGATGAGCGCGGACAGGCTTGGCGCAGCCGGAGGGCGACCCAGTGCGCGGAAGCCGGCCGGCGCTTCTCCGCACGGCAGCCGAACATGGCCTCGGGCAGACGACGGCCGTCAGTCTATGGCTCAACAGCCCACGTTTCGTGGGTACTTGGAGCAACCGCCGGGTTTTCCGGCCACGGGCGGCTCTGACCAGCGGCCCCTGGCCGGGCGGGTGCCGTCGACCGAAACCCGCCGGCCCGTCCCGCCTGTCGGCCACTGGTGACACTCGGCAGGGCCAGCCGCTCACCGTCTCACGGCCGCGGTGCGGCAGGATGGGGCCATGAGCGTAGTCAAGATCAACGTACTGACCGTTCCGGCCGAGCAGCGGGAGACCCTGGAGAAGCGCTTCGCCTCTCGCGCCCATGCCGTGGAGGGCTCCGACGGGTTCGAGTGGTTCGAACTCCTCCGGCCCGTCGAAGGCACCGACAGCTACCTCGTCTACACGCGGTGGCGTGACGAGGAGTCGTTCCAGGCCTGGCTGGAGGGCCCCATGAAGGCGGCCCATCAGGGCGGTGGCGCGGAGAGCGGCGAGCGCCCCAAGCCGGCGGCGAGCGGGTCCACGTTGTGGTCCTTCGACGTGGTGCAGCAGGCGGCACCGAAGAGCGCGTAGGCATTCTGTCACCGCGGGGCCGGGCGGCGCGCTCGCCTCGCGCCGCCCGGCCCGGACGACGGCGAAGCCCGACTGCTCCGCCGGTCCGGTCCCGGCGCCCGGTCGTACGGCTGGTTCCGGCCATCGCGGAAGCTGCGGCTCAGGACGCGGCGGGTGCCGTCGGTGCCCGGAGCCGAGGCAGGACCGGCCCTTCCCGGTCACTCGCCGTCGAACGCGGAACGCTGTGGCCGTACCTCGGGCCGCTTCGCCGACCACCGGACAGCCTTGTCGGCCGTGAGTCTCGGGGGCGGCGCGGGCACACCGGCGCCGCCCAGGTGAGGATCAGTCGACCTCGAGGACGATCTTGCCGCGGGTCCGTCCGGTCTTGCTGAGACGGAACGCCTCGGCCGCCTCGGCAAGCGGCAGGGCGCGTTCGACATGAACGGTGAGTTTGCCGGCGTCGGCGAGTCGGGCGAGTGCCGCCAGGTCCGCGCTGTCGGACCGGACCCACACATGGTGTCCACCGCGCTGCTTCACTTCGGCGTCGGCGATGGACGCGACGCGGGAGCGGTCCTTCAGCAGCTCCTGCGAGACGGCGACCGTGCCACCGCCCACGTAGTCCACGGCCGCGTCGATGCCCTCCGGCGCCAGCTGCCGCACCCGGTCGGCCAGGCCCTCGCCATAGGTGACGGGTTCGGCGCCCAGGGAGCGCAGGAAGTCGTGGTTGTGTTCGCCGGCCGTTCCGATCACCCGGGCTCCCTGGGCCACGGCGATCTGCACGGCGAACGACCCGACACCGCCGGCCGCCGCATGAACCAGGACGGTGTCGCCCGCGGCGACGGCCACCCGGGCCAGTGACTGCCAGGCGGTCAGTCCTGCGAGCGGCACGCCGGCGGCCTCCTGCCAGCTCAATGACGCGGGCTTGAGCGCGAGGGTGCGCACGGGCGCGGCGACGAGCTGCGCGTAAGTGCCGTGCTGCACCTCGTCCTTGCGGACGTACCCGAAGACCTCGTCGCCGACCGAGTACTCGGGGGCGTCCAGACCGACCGCCTCGACGACGCCCGAGACGTCCCAGCCGGGCACGAGCGGGAAGTGGACGTACATGATCGGGTCGAGGAATCCGGCGACGATCTTCCAGTCGACGGGATTCACCCCGGCGGCCTTCACACGCACGAGCACCGAATCCGGACCGACCTTGGGATCATCGACCTCCGCCGCCTCCAGGGTCTCGGGGCCACCATAGCGATTCGCAACAATTGCACGCATGGCAAACACTTTAGGCCCAAATGCCCGACTTCTCCGAGGCGCGCCGGTACGAGGGCGCGGGTGTCACCGAGAGGGTTCTGCACACCGGAGCGAGGGTCGCCCTTGGCCGGCGGACGGCCGGGGCGGGAACCGTCCGCAGCGACTGAATCGGGCACGGCGGCCGCGCAGCCCGCACAGGCATACAACTCGCCCTCAGGGACACACGGCATGACACAACGAGGACCGGGGTCGCGATGAAGGGGGCCCGTCATGCAGCTGGGATCATCACGTGAGGTACTGGCCATCGCGGGCGCGGCTCTGGTCGGCGCCGTCATAGCGGCACGCTGGTGGGCCTGCCGTATGGCGCGCCCCACACCGCCCGCACGCACCGCGAAACCGCAGGCCGACCGCGTGGAGGAACTGCACCTGGCCTTCCGCGACACCTCGGTGCGGGAACCCCGTGCAGCCGAGGAACTCCTGGAACCGTACTGGAGCCGGCTGCACCCGCTGCGGCTGACCCGCCGTCCCTCGTCCGCTCCCGCCGACTCGCACGCGTCGCATCGCACAACACCCTGACCCTGCGGCGCCCGGCAGTCGTCCTGGAACGGCAGACGCGGATTCCTGGCGCCCACTGCTGTGAGGCTCCTGTGTGCCTCACATCACGTCCGAATTTCGCCTCTTGGGCGGTCTCCGGGGAAATATCGGAAGGGCTCCCCTTAGTTGGCGCTGATGTGCCTGGGTCTGTCGAGACCCACCTGGGCATCGGACGAACAGGGCAGGAGAAGGGACCGCGATGAGCCACCTCACTCCGGGGATCTTCCGCGCCCGGCCGGAACGTCCAGTGGCGGTCGCCGCCCCGCGCGCGGCGTGGCAACGCGCCGCGTACGTCCTCCTCGCCGTTGGCCTCGATGTGGGAGCCGCGGTGATGCTGCTGAGCCGGCACCTGCCGAGCGCCGTGGCCGGTGTGTTCCTGGCCGGGCTCGGGTGGTTCGCCACAGGGCGCATCACGACCTGGCACCCCGCGTCGTCACTCGGAGCCCACGAGAATTCGGCGCGCCGATGAGCCAGGCAACCCAAAGGCCGGTGCGCACCACTCCCTTCCAGAGCGCCTCGCGGTCGTCACGCCCGGCTCCCGCGCGCGGCAGGGACCGTGACGACCGGTTCGAGCGACGCCGGCGGCACACCATGGAGCTGTTCGCGGTGTCCGCGCTGGGCCTTGCCGCCTGGACGGTGCTCCTGGGTGTCACGCTGCCGTCGGACTACCAGGTCCACCAGTGGCGCACGACCTGGGTCGGCTTCGACATCCTGCTGCTCATCGCCCTGGGCTTGACCGCCGTCCTCGGGAAGCGCCGCAACCCCGCCGTCTTGATCACGGGGCTCGCGACCGCCGTCCTCCTGGTGTGCGACGCGTGGTTCGATGTCTCTCTCGCGTTCGGCACACCTGCCGTCTGGGCCTCCATCGCACTCGCCGTCTTCGTCGAACTGCCGGTCGCGACCTTCCTCTTCCGCCGCATATACGGGCTGCTGCGGTTCCAGTGCCCACACGAGGAGGCGGTGGACGCCGGTGGGCGGGACGCGCAGGAGACGAACGCGCACCCTTGATCGGGGCGGGCACTGTGCTTCAGCCGTGTCAGCCCGACGGCGCTGCCTCAGGCGTGCAGCCCGGGCAGGAGACGGTCGAGCCATCTGGGTATCCACCAGTTCGCCCGGCCCATCAGGAACATGGCCGAGGGAACCAGGACCAGGCGCACGATGGTGGCGTCGAGCACCACCCTGATCGCCAGGCCCAGTGCCGGCATCTTCACGACCACCGTCGGCGAGACGGTGAAGGCCAGAAACACCGCCGTCATGATGAACGCCGCGCTGGAGATGACACGTGCCGTGGCCGACAGGCCCACGCTGACGGAGCGCCGGTTGTCCCCGGTCCGTCGCCAGGTCTCGGCGATCCGGGAAAGCAGGAAGATCTCGTAGTCCATGGAGAGTCCGAAGACGATGGCGAACATCACCATCGGAACGTAGGACTCGGTGGGGACCGGCCCGGAGAGGCCCAACAGAGCGTCGCCCCAGCCCCATTGGAAGACGGCGACGAGGACACCGTAGGGAGCCGCGGTGGTGAGCAGGTTGAGCAGCACGGCCTTGAGCGGGATGACCGCACTGCGGAAGACGGCCGTCAGCAGCAAGAAGGCGAGCACCAGCACGATTCCCACGACGACAGGCAGCCTGCGGCCGACCACGTCCCGGAAATCGGACTGGCCCGCAGTGGTTCCGGTCAGGTAGGCGTGCGCGCCGGTGCCCTTGAGGGCGTTCGGCAGGGCGCGGTCGGTCAGGTCGGTGAGGAGGCCGGTGGTCGCCGCGTCCTGTGGGCCCGTGGTGGGGGTCACGGTGCTGGCGAGGATCTTGCCGTCCATGCTCGGTGTGACGGGGGTGAACCGGTCGACGCCGGGGGTGCGCTGCAAGGCCCGGGTGACATCGGCGGCGATCCGGTCGGCAGGGACGCCTGCGTGGCGTAGGTCCACGACGGTCACGACCTGCCCGTCCGCACCTGGTCCGAAGCCCGGTCCGTCGGCCTCGGCGATCCAGTCGTAGGCGAGGCGGGTGGCGCTGCCCGGCTTGTCCGCACCGGCTCCGACGCTGACCACTCTGGTGCACAGGCGTCTGCCGCCGGACACCGATGACGCCGATCTGAAGGCCGCCGTGATCGCGTGCGCCGCGCTGTCGGCGGTCCGCGCGATGCTGCGCCGGCGGGCCCGCCGTGCGGCCGGCCACGCGGTCACCGGCCCCGCGCCGCTGCCCAGGGCCTTCGCCTTCCTCAAGGAGATCGGGACGGATCGCTCCCGGGCAGGCACCTGACAGCGCCGAGCGTCCACGTCACTGGACTCAGGAGACCCAGACAGCTTCACGCCGGCGGCCCCGCGTCCATCACTGATTGTCAGCCGCTGTGGGCACGGTCCGATCAATAGGTCGGCACCGGACGAACGCAAGTGCACCATCGGCGACAATTCACATCAACCACATGTGAACCCGCTCGCCACCCCATAACGTGCTCATCCTGTGACGCCGAGTGATCGACGCGTGCACGACCGAGGAAGCTCCTGGGGAGGTGCCCGGATGGATCCGGCAACGTTGGTGACACAGGCGCCGGCCTCGGGCGCGAGCGCCTGTTTGACCACCGCCACCTCGAGCGCCGTCCGCGACGCCCACGGCGCGTTGAGATCGGCCTGTCTTCAGCGCCTCCCCGAGAGGTACCGGGAGCTGTACGCCACCGAAGCCGCGGACTCCTCGACGCGGTTGCCGGAGCCGGTACGCGAGTTGATCGCCACCGGCGGCGTCGACGCGCGCCTCGTGGAGCTCGCTCGACGGCTGCCGGCCCTGACCGACCCGGCCGGAACGCGCTCCGGGACCTCCCGGGCCGACCTGCGTCAGGCCCGAGGCGTCCAGGTCGGCGACCACAACATCCAGCACAACAGCTTCGGTTGAGCCATCCATCCCACACACAAGGGCCCGCGCCGCTGATGCGGGTCGCAGAAGGCAGACAGCGATGAACATCGATCGGACCAAGGGTGCCCAGGTCGGCGGGGGCAACGTCCAGAGCAACACGTATCTGCCACCCCGTGCCGGCGCGCGGCACCATTCACCCGCGATGTCCGTCCACGCGGGTGACAACGCCCACGTCCATCAGAAGAACACCCACCTCAAGTTCTCCATCCCCGTCATCGGGCAGCTCTTCAACATGGCGTCGGCGCACCCGGTGATCGCAGGTGCGACGGCCGTGGCACTCATCGGAGGCGGGACGATGGCGGCCACGGTCGTACTTCAGGGCCCGGGCTCCCCGGCGTCCACCGCCGTCGTGCGTGGCTTCACGATGAAGAGCGACGGTCAGGGTGCGCCCACGGGCTACGACTTCTCCCACAGACCGCCGGTGGTTGCCGAAAGCGATTCCGACGCCGTCTATGTCTCGGGAAGTCTGCTGGTGTCCACCAACGGCAAGCTGGCCGCCTGGCAGTCCGCGGCACTCCCCACGGGCGCCGAGTGCCGCACCGCCGTGGCCGAACACCCGGTGCGTGAGGCGCCCTTGGGTATCCAGTCGGTGTTCTGCTACCTGGATCGCAACGGTGACCCCGGCTATATCGCGGTCACCGCGTACGACACCGAGACCACGACCGTCGACACCGCGCGGCTGAACTGAGGTCCGTCAGGCGTGATCCGCGCAGCACGGCGTGGGGTTGGGCACCTCGAACGGAGCCAGGGCTCCCCCTGCGGCCGGAACCAGGGCCAGGAGCAGCTGCCCGTCCCGCCACTCGGGACGTACATGGTCGCGTGTGAGCACAGGAGTGGCCGGATCGGGTCCTGGACCGCCGGTCGACGGAGTGCCGAGCACGGTGACCCGGTCGATCACGGTACGGGTGAGGACCTCCGCCACGGTGACGGTGCCGGTCAGGTGGTGGACGCCGGGGAAGACCACGGCCCGCCCGCTGCGCCGGTGGACGTGCTCGGCAGCCACCAGGGCCGCCGCGCGGGCGGACTCGGCAGGGCCGTACAACCGCTCCCCCAACACGGCACCGGCCGCGCTCATTTCCCTTGCGGCGAGTGCGGCCAAGGAGCCCCACGCCGCGTCCGCCGCGGCGTCATCGGGCGCGGCGAGCGAGATCGCCGTGCCACGCCGCTCCGCGGTGCGAATCAGATGGGTGCAGGCGATCGTGTCCGGAGGAAGGTCCAGTCGGTCCACCAGATCGTGGATCAGGTGGTCCGCCTCGCGCAGGGTCGCTGTCCCGGCGTCCACCCCGATGACGGAGTGGACGCCGGGCGCTTCGTGCTGTTCGGTCATGCGGGCAGGACCCACATGGGGTTGGTGTAGAACCAGAGGTCCTTCCACGGGTCGGCGTCGCCCAGGACGTCGATCGCCGGACCGGCCGGGTCGACGGAGGGGCCGTGCAGGCCGACGGCGCCCCGGTTGCCGTCGGTGCCCCTCAGCCGGACGTACACCGGCTTGTCCAGGCGTCCCAGGGAGTACGTCAGGCGCACCGCCCCCGTGGCCTTGTTCACCTCGAAGGACTGCGCCACCTTGGTGGACGGCGTGGCGAACGCGTCCTTGTCCGCGACCGGGCCGGTGACATCGCCCTGGATCACGTCGACACGGGACAGCGCCGGCACGAACTGCGCCCAGTTCGGGCCGTTGGCGAGGCTGATCTCGACGACCAGGTCGACCCGGCTGCCGCGGCGCACATGCAGCGCACCGCCCAGCGTGACCTCGCGTCCGTCCGCACGCAGCCGCGCGTTGAGGCCGCTGATCAGCCCGCCGTGGTCCACCCAGACACGGCCGGCGCGGATGCCGTCCATGACCGCCTTGTAGGAGAAGGAGCTCGCACCGACGTGGGTACGGGAGTACTGGCCGGGCCAGAAGTCGGTGTCGGTGAGGTTGAGCCCGCCGCCGTACACCGGGTCGTCGTAACGGCCGTTGGCGTTGAAGTCGCTGTTCGGGCCGCGGACGGCGGCGTCGGCGTAGACGTTGTGCGAGTCGGAGTTGGCCGTGATCCACCACGGCTTGCCCTCGGCGAGCAGGCTGTCCCACAGGCCGCCGACGGTGGCGGTCATCCAGTCGAAGCCGCCCCACGTGCGGTAGCTCTCCAGCGGGTAGCCGGGGAAGGAGTCGGCGCTGGGGCTGTTGTCGTAGATGCCGCGTGCGCCGCCGGGGCCCTTCGGCGCGGGCACACCGCCGGCCTGGTGCCCGGGCGCGCCCTCCATGCCGACGGCGATCGACGGCTGCGCGTCGCGCCACGCGCGGATCTCGTGCGGGGAGTCGATTCCCTTGCGGGCCGGGTGGTTGGCCAGGAAGAGGGCGTCCTTGACCTTGCGGCGCTGAACCTGCTCGGCGAGGAAGTTGATGCCCGCGATGGCGAGCGCCTCGTTGGCCGGCGTGGCGGCGGAGGCCCCTTTCACCGAGCCGTCGAAGGAGTTCTCGAACTCCTTCAGCACCGCGACCTCGTTGTTGCCGGGGTGCACGAAGACGGTGCCGTGCTCGGCGGCCGGGATGTTCCACTCCAGGCCCTGGAAGACGAGCGTGTCGTCGATCTGGTCACGGGCCGCGACGATGTCCGGGTTGACCTTCTCCACACCGATCTTGGCGTGCGCCTCGCTGCCGTGGTCGGTGATCACCATCCAGTCCAGGCCGTGCGCGTTCGCCTGCCGGACGTGGTCGATGACCCGGTACTTGGCGTCGGAGCTGTACTGCGTGTGGATGTGGTGGTCACCGGCGAGCCACAGGTACTCGCCGGAGCGCCCGCTGTGCTGAGCCGACGATCCGTGCGCCGCCGCCTGGCCCGCGCCCGCGAGGACGCTGCCCGCGGCCAGGCCCGCTCCCAGCAGACCGGTGCGGCGCAGCATGGAACGCCGCGAGTGCTGACTGGGCGTCAACTCCTCGGCCGGCACCGACAGGTCGAGCGCCGGCGGAAGCGACGAGGCGTCGCCGCTTCCGTGGTCGTGGTGGTGATGGTGGTGTCCATGCCCGTGTCCGTGACCGTCGTGGCCCATGTCAGCTCCCGCTGCAGCATTGGATTTACCGTTCAACGAGGCCGAGATTGGGCAGCGGGAATGAATGTCGGCCCACGCGCCAACTGCGGAACGACGAACACCGGATGTGCTGCCGGCGGCTTGCGGAAGCCGGTGTTTCGGCCCTGTTCGACTCGGTCGTCCCCACGCGCGGTCGCGGTCGCGAATCCAGGGCGGGCCACACCGACTCCCTTGACCCGCCTGTCTGTTGACGCGAGTGCCTGCCGGGTCAGCTCATCAGTCCGGCGGCGACCGTCGCACCCAGCTCCCAGCACGCCTCGATGTCGGTCCTGCCCGGCTCACCCGTCACCGTCACGGACGCGGCCGCAGGCCGCCAGCCGAGTCCGCCCGTGATCGCCTCGATGCCGCGTACGGCCCCGGTCACATCGCTGCCGCCGTGTACCCAGAACCCGAAGGGCCGACCGCGCGTCTCGTCCAGACACGGGTAGTAGACCTGGTCGAAGAAATGCTTGAGAGCCCCTGACATGTAGCCGAGATTCGCCGGAGTGCCCAGCAGATACGCGTCGGCGGCCAGTACGTCGGCCGCGGTGGCGGACAGCGCCGCGCGCCGTACGACCTTCACTCCCTCGATCTCCGGCGCCGTTGCACCGGAGACGACCGCTTCGAACAGCGCCTGGCAGTTGGGCGAGGGCGTGTGATGGACGATCAGCAAGGTGGCCATACGGCCGAACACTGCCGTGACGCTCGGCGGGCCGCAACCGACGTACCCGGCGCCCGGTTGACGACGACCTGATCACCACGGGCGGCCGAGCCACGTCCGGCCGGGCGATGGCCCCGGCAACCGCCGTCACATGCCGGCGACGGTGGTGACCTTGTCGGGCAGGGGCAGCAGGCCGACACGTCTCACGGGACGGGACTCAGTGCGCGTCGCCTGGAACGGCGAGCTCTCCTTCAAGGTACTGAGCGCGGCCGTGGGCGAACGACCAGTCCTGAGGGGCGTTCTCGGTGATGCCGATGAAGACGTCCTCTCCCCTGATGCCGAGCTGGCCCAGGCGTTGCGCGATGACGCGGTACAGACGCTGCTTGACCTCGGTGGTGCGCCCCGACTGAGTGAAGATCTGGATCATGACCAGTGCGGAGCTCCTGTCGAAGCCCAGGCCGGCGTCGAGGGCGATGATGTGGTCCGCCGCGTGCTCGGTGACGATCTGGAATCTGTCGCGTTCTGGAATCCGCAGCACCTCCACGATCGCCTGATGTGTGGCATCGGCAATCGCCTGGACCTCGTCCGTTCGGCGTCCGCGGATCATGTCGATCCGTACCAGGGGCATGCCGGGCCTCCTTCCCTTTGCTGGATGGATTGGTGAATCGGCGTTGGCGGTCAGAGATCGGCGGCGAGCCGGGCGAAGGTACGGGTAGCAGGCTCGGTCCTGGCGTGACGGTGCCCCGTGCCGGCCCACAGATGGATCAGGCGGGTGTCCCCGGCTGCCGCGGCGGCTTTGCGCAGGGGGCTGGTCAGGTGGTGCAGGGCCGGGTAGCCGGCGGGGGCGATGTCGTCGTAGTGGTCGATGAAGTAGTTGCGCAGCGCGCGTGCCGGCCGCCCGGTGAAGGCCCGGGTGATCACTGTGGTGTCGAAGGCGGGGTCGGCCAAGGCGGCCTTGTGCGGCGCGGAGGCGCCGCTCTCGTCGGTGCGCAACAAGGCGGTGCCGACCGCGGCGGCTTCCGCTCCGGCGCGCAGGGCGTCGGCCACGTCCCCTGACTGTGCGATTCCGCCCGCGGCGATGACCGGCAGCGTTACGGCGCTGCACACCTGGGCGACCAGTTCGGGCAGCGGAGTGGGCGGGGGCAGTTGTGCGGGGGTGAAGGTGCCGGAGTGCCCGCCGGCCGCCGATGCCTGGACGGCGACCGCGTCCACCCCGGCCTCCGCAGCGAGCCGGGCCTCGTCGGCGGAGGTGACCGTCTGCACCACTGTGCTTCCCGCCTTGCGCAGCTTCGCGACGACCGAGCGATCGGGGAGGCCGAAGGTGAAGGACACCACGGGGACAGGGTTCGCCACCAGCAGGTCGATCTTGTCCGTCCAGTGGTCGTCGTCCTCGACCGGATCGCCGTCCGGCAACGGCAGCCCGTATCGGGCGGCCTCGGACCTGATCGCCCGGACGTAGTCGCGGTAGTCCTCGGCGGATACAGGGACCGGATTGGGGGCGAAGAGGTTGACGCCGAACGGCACACCTTCTGCACGCACGGCCTCGATCTGCTCGGCGAGCGCCTGCGGCGTCTTGTACCCGCCCCCGAGGAAGCCCAGACCGCCCGCTCGCGCGGCCGCGATCACCAGTGCCGGTGTGCTCGGGCCGCCGGCCATCGGGGCCGCGAGGATCGGAAGACTGAGTCCGAGGGGGGACAGGAGTCGACTCATGACGGCTTCTCTTTCGTCGTTCGGGCAGCTTCTGCGTTCGGGCAGCTTCGTCGTGCGCACAGCTTCGTCGTTCAGGCGGCTCCGTCGTTCAGGCCCGGCACCAGGATCGGCCACGGCGACCGTGTCCTGATGGGCGCGAAGCCGGATCGCACGGCAGTCATGATCCCTTCCCTTCGCGGTGCTCTCGACTGCGCTCTCCACGGTAGGCACTCGTCGCAGCGCTGTTAAATGCCGATTACGCTGCTTCTATAAGCGTCAGGCATAGACGCTGCGAAGGGACGGGCAGACATGGACGTCGAGCTCCGCCATCTACGGGCGTTCGCCGCCGTGGCCCATCACCGGTCCTTCACTCGCGCGGCCGAGGAACTGCTGATCAGCCAGCCGGCCCTGAGTCGCACCGTCACACAGCTGGAGTCCGCCCTGAGCGTCCGGCTCCTCGACCGTTCCTCCCGGCACGTCGAGCTGACGAAGTCCGGCACGGACTTCCTCACCCACGTCGAGCACGTCCTGGCCACCCTGGACCAGGCCCTCGCCGCGGCCCGCAGAGAGATCACGATCAGGCTCGGCTTCAGCTGGCTGTTGCCCGACCCGTGGGCCCAGCGGGTGGCGAACCGCTTCAAGGAAACCACTGGTGCCTCCGTGGCATTGACCCGCTGCGACGATCCGCTAGGGGGCCTGAGGCAGGAGAACATCGACGTCGCCCTGGTCCGCGGCGACTTCACGGCCCCCCGGTCGGCCCACGCGGTGCATCTGTACGACGAGCCCCGTATCGCCCTCTGCTCCCAGGACAGCGAGCTGAGCCGGCTCGAACGCGTTGACTGGGCAGACATCCCCCGCTGGCCCCTGGTCGTCAACGTCCTCAGCGGCACCACCGGCCCCTGGTCATGGCCGGCCGGGCAGCGCCCCGAGCAGATCATCGAGACGGCCAACTTCGACGAATGGCTCGAGTCGGTGGCGGCCAACCGCGGAATCGGCATCGTTCCCGAGATCGCTCAACGCCGCATCAGCCACTCCGCGGTCCGCTTCGTCCCGCTCACCAACGCACCTCCCAGCCCGGTGAGCCTCGTCTGTCTGCCGCACGCGCAACAGGCCCTCATCCGCAGATTCCTCGATTCCGCCGTCTCTGCGGTGAACGAGTGAACTGCCGCCTCCGGAGCGGCCGTCCGGGGCTCCGGACCAGCCCTCGGCCGCGCCCCCCCCGCCCGACGAGTCCCGAAGCCCGTCACGGCTTGGAGCCGTTCGGTACGGCACCGTTCTGCCACTGGCGCGTCTCCACCGGAGCGAGTCGGCATGCCGGCTGCCACTTCGTGGGTCCTGTCGGCAACACCGCTGTGAGACGTGACGGCCGTCCATGGCCGCCTCACCTGGGCAGTTCGGTGTGCTTCGGAAGGAGCCCGTGCTCGCCTGCGTAGTCCTGCAGCAGTTCGCGCATATGGTGCCGGGCCCGGTGGATGCGGCTGCCGACGGTGTTCGTGGTGACGCCCGTGATGCCGGCGATCTCTCGGTAGGTGAAGCCCTCGACGTCACAGAGGTAGATGGTGACCTGCTGTTCGGTGGGAAGGGCGTGGAGAGCCGCCCGCACGTTCGGGTCGCCGAGGCGGTCCAGCACCTCGGCCTCGGCCGAGCGCAGTCCCGGCAACACAGGGGAGTCGGCTTGGGCCTGCTCCCAGTCCTCGATCTCACCGGTGCGGCTGCGTGCCGGCTCGCGCCGGGCCTTGCGGTTGTTGTTGAGGAAGGCGTTCGTCAGGATGCGGTCGAGCCATGCTCTGACGTTGGTGCCCTGCTGGAACTGGTCGAAGTGCGCGTACGCCTTGGCGTAGGTCTCCTGCACCAGATCCTCGGCGTCCACCCGGTTACGGGTCATGCGCAACGCGGCCGAGTACATCCGGCTGCGGAGTTCCAGGGCAGATGCGAAGCCGGGCTTGCCTTCTGCGAGAGGCCGGCTCTGCTCCCGACGTATCTCGTGCGTGCTGCCCTCGGGGGCGGCCGGCGGCTGCCTCAGGTGCGTCCGGCCCGTCCAGCGGTGGCCGCCGTTCGGACTGCCGCCGGGCAGGGGCTGGTTGGTGCCGGTGCCCCGTCCTCGGTGACGGCCGGTGCTCTCGCCCGTCGTCGGCATCCTGCTCGAAGTGCCGGTGAGGGGACCTGTGCTGGGGTTGGGCATCGATGGTCTGCTCCTGACTGAGCCATGCCTCGCGCGCTCCGCAGTGCCGAAGGGCGTACCGCGGTTGCGCGGTACGCCCTGTCTCAGCCCTGGGGCAGGCCGAACCGGTAGTGGTCACCGTCGATTTCGAAGAGGTAGGGACGGTCCAGCTTGTCCCAGGCGCCGATCAGGTCGGCGTCGAACGCCGCGTCCCCCAGCGTGTGCAGGATGTTCCGCACCTCGTGGGCGTGGCGCGGGTTCTCGCCCGCCAGCCAGGTGGTCCTGACCTGCGCCTGGGCCTGGGCCAGCAGCCGAAGCTCGTGCTCGCGCGCCAGGCGGCGCTCACGGTGCAGCACCCATCGCCAGCCCAGAGCGCTCCCGATGCGCCTGCCCGGCCAACCCGGTCGTGTCCGCGTGCTCGTGCACTCGTTCGTCGCCCTCACTTCGGCTCCTGTCCTCACTGCGCCCTGCCCGTACCGGTCAGGCGCTCTTGGTACGCAGCTCCTCCAGTGACGCTGCTGTCAACCGGTGCGGTGTCCGCCCGGGTTCGACGAGTACGACGTTGCAGGCCGCGGCGTGGGTCAGCGCGGCGGTGAAGCTGCCGTCGGTGAACTGCGCCACCGCTCCGCGCGGGGAACGGCCGACCGCGATCGTGTGCGCCTCGACGTCGGCGGCGTACTGAGCGAGGACCCTGCCGGCTGCGGCGTGATCACCCACGCTGGTGAGCACCTGTCCGGTCGCGGTGATGCCGTGTGCGGCGAGGCGGTCGAGGTGGGCGAGGACCGCGGCGCGTGCGTGGTCGGCGTCCTCGGTGTCGACGGCCTGTTCCTCGATCACGGCTGTCTCCCGTACGTGGACGACTTCCAGCGCGCTGCCCGTCTCACGGGCGACGGCGGCAGCCGCGTCCACGATCCGGTCGGGGTCGCCGGTGGCGCCGACGGCCACGACGACCGGACGGTACCCGGGCGCCGGGACGGCCCCGATCCGCTCGAGGGTCGGGCGCACCGTCTCGCCGTGGGCCTCCTTGTTCTCGGCGGCGCTGACCAGCTTGTGGCCCGAGGCGAGGACGAAGATGGCGAGGATGAAGCTGGCGCCGCCGAGGTAGAACGGGACGCTGAGGTCGGTGGCCTCGGCGAGCTTGCCGGCGACGAAGGGGGCCAGGCCGCCTCCGATGAACCGGACGAAGCCGTACGTCGAGGAGGCGACCGATCGCTCGACCGGGGAGACGAGCATGACGGCCTGGGTGGTGAGGGTGTTGTTGATGCCGATGAACGCGCCGCTGACGATGACCGCGACGATCACGGCGGCGGGGGTGTCGACGCCGACGGCGATGACCGTCATGACGATCCCGAGCCCGACCATGTTGGCGTAGAGCACGGGAGCGGTGCCGAATCGTGCCTGCAGGCGAGGTGCGACGAACACGCTGAAGGCGGCGACCAGCACGCCCCAGCCGGTGAAGACCAGGCCGAGTTGGTGGGCGTCAAGCTTCATGGGGTAGGGCGCGTAGCCCAGCATGGTGAAGAATCCCCAGTTGTACAGCAGCGCCATGATGCCCATGGTGAGCAGCCCGCGGTGCCGCAGTGCCTTGAGCGGGGCGCTCAGAGATGTGCGGCGCTCGGGTTTGGGCAGTGCGGGGACGAAGGCGAGGGTGGCGATCAGGGCGATGGCCATGAGTACGGCGACACCGAAGAACGGCCCGCGCCAGCTGATGCTGCCCAGTTCACCGCCGAGCAGCGGACCGACCGCGATGCCGATGCCCAGCGCGGTCTCGTAGAGGATGATCGCTCCGCCGAAGCCGCCGCTGGCAGAGGCGACGATGACCGCCAGGCTGGTCGCGATGAACAGGGCGTTGCCCAGGCCCCATCCCGCACGGAAGCCGACGATGCCGCCGATGGAGCCGGAGGTGCCGGCGAGCGCCGCGAACACGACGATCAGCGCCAGGCCTACGACCAGGGTGCGCTTGGCACCGATCCGGCTGGACACCCAGCCGACCACCAGCATCGCCACCGCGGTGACGACCAGGTAGCTGGTGAAGAGCAGCGACACCTGACTCGGGGTGGCGTGCAGGCTTTCGGCCAGCGAGGGCAGGATCGGGTCGACCAGGCCGATGCCCATGAACGAGATGACGCAGGCGAACGCCACGGCCCAGACGGCACGTGGCTGTTTGAAAGGACTCGTCGAAGTCCCATGCGGTGCGGTCATTGCCTCTTTCTTCTCCTGGAAGGTTGGCTGTCTTCGATGCCGGCGGTCAGTCGGACGCCTCGGCCTGGACCAGCCGGGCGAGCGCGGGAAGTGCGATGACGACTGCGGTCCGCTCCTTCGGGTCGAGCCGCTCCATCAGCCTCTCCAGAGCTTCGGCGCGCTCGGAGCGCCGCCGTCTGACGAGGTCGGCTCCGGAGTCGGTCGATTCGACCAGCACGCATCGGCGGTCATCGGTACTGGCGACGCGGCGCACCAGCCCGTCGCGTTCCATACGCGTGACCAGCTGTGTCATGGCGGGCTGCGAGACGCCCTCGGCGCGTGCGAGTTCCGTCAGCCGCTGGGGTCCCTCGCGGCCGAGGCGGCCCAACGCGGACGAGGCGGCGGTGCTCAGGCCCCCGGCCGTACTGACCTGGCGCACGTACCGCACCAGCTGCTCGAAGGCGACGACCAGTTCTTCGCCGGAGCCGCCGGATTCCATAACCTCATTATGCATAACTGCATTATGAATCTATATGGAGTCGACCGTCAATGTGACCCAGGTCTCAGCAGGGTTGTCGAGCGTCCGGCACGGACAGCCCACGGCACAGGCGGCTCAGGGCCCGCCCGACGCCCTCCAGGGTTTCGTCGAGGCTCGTAGACTCATGACGTGGCATTCATGAGCACCCCGCACTGCTGCTTCCTGTGATCGGAAGGCGTTGAGGGCGATGTCGGACGGCATCGCCCTCCTTGGTGTGCCTGCTGTGTGAACTACCCCCTTGGCGCTGCCCGTTCCTTCCCGAGGCAGTGACCTTCTGTGCGCACAGGCACCTTCTCTTCCCTTCAGCCGCGCCAGGAGTGCCTCGTGCCCGTGTTGCTTCCCCCTGCCCTCAAACTCTCCCTCGACCTGCTGCGTTGCCCGACGTGCCGCACCCGTCGCCTGCACCCCGGCTGCGGCGCACTTCGCTGTCCGGCGGGCCACACCTTCAATATCGCCCGCCACGGCTACGCCGGCCTCCTGACGGGCACCCGCGCCACCAGCGGCGACGACGCG
Organism: Streptomyces sp. NPDC046900; assembly: GCF_040644975.1. Classification (NCBI taxonomy): domain Bacteria; kingdom Bacillati; phylum Actinomycetota; class Actinomycetes; order Kitasatosporales; family Streptomycetaceae; genus Streptomyces; species Streptomyces sp. NPDC046900. The sequence continues at coordinate 21,787 of NZ_JBEYXD010000006.1, forward strand.
GCCATGGTCCAGGCGCGAGACCGCTTCCTGGCCACCGGCAGGTACGCCCCCATCCGCCAGGCCGTGGCCCACCTGGCGACCGGCTCGGCCCCTGAACGGGGAACGGTCGTGGACGTCGGGTGCGGCACGGGCTACTACCTGGCCGGCGTTCTCGACCAGCTGCCCGGCGCCCGAGGGCTGGGCCTGGACACGTCGGCGCGCGCGCTGCGCTCGGCAGCGCGCGCCCATGAGCGAGCCGCTGCGGCAACCTGGGATGTCTTCCGTCCCTTCCCGCTGGCTGACGATGTGGCCGACGTGGTGCTGGACGTGTTCGCACCCCGCAATCCAGCCGAGTTCTACCGAGTGCTCCGCCCGGCCGGCCGGCTGATCGTGGTCCGTCCGACGGCGCGGCACCTGGCCGAGCTTCGCGGCCGGGCGCCTGCCGTGGTCACCATCGACCCGGCCAAGGAACAGCGCCTGCACCGGACACTGGACCCCTACTTCGAGGCCGTCGTCACCGAACGCGTGGAGTACTCCATGGTCCCGATCGGGCCGGAGGCCCTGGACTTGGTGGGGATGACGCCGAGCGCACGTCACTTGAGCCCAACACAGTTGGACGATGGTGGACTCCTGCCCGACCGGCTCACCGTCTCTGTGCTGGCCACCGCCTACAAGCCCCGGTGACCGGGCGCCTGCGCCTGCTGACCGACCAGCAGTGGGCACCCCTGGCGCCCCGGCTTCCTCACAACATCTGCAGCCGTGTCAGCAGCGGTAGTCACCTGGTCACGAAGTTGAGAGACACGGCCTAGTGGCGCTGCGTGCGCAGGGTCTCCAGGAGGCGCAACCAGATCTCGCTGACCGTGGGGTAGCTGGGCACGACGTGCCACAAGGTGGAAACAGGGATGCGCCCGACGATCGCCGTGGTCGCGGAGTGCACGAGTTCGGCGATGCCGGCGCCCACGAACGTCGCTCCCAGGACGACGTCTTCGGCACGGTCCACGACGAGCTTGGCCCGGCCGCGGTAGTCCGCGCTCATGACCCAGGTGCCGGCGAGCGCGGCGGGGTCGTACTCGACGGTCTCGACGTCGGCCCCCGCGTCCCGTGCCTGCTGCTCGGTCATGCCGGCGCTGCCGACCTCGGGGGTGGTGAAGACGACCTGGGGCAGCCCGATGTGACCGAGCGCGGCGGACGGCAGGTCGGAGGAGCCGGCCGCGCGCGCCGCGATGACCTCTCCTGCGACACGGGCCTGGTACTTGGCCATGTGTGTGAGCAGTGCGCGGCCGCACACGTCCCCGATGGCGTAGAGCCAGGTGCCGGCGGCGCCCCGCACACCCTGGTGGTCGTCGACGTCGAGGTAACCGCCGGGGCTCAACCCGACGGTTTCCAGGCCGATGTCATCGGTGTTCGGGGTGCGCCCGGCCGCCACGACGACCTCGTCGGCCACGATGACCGTGCCGTCGTCGAGGGTGACGCGCACCTCGTCGCCGTGCACGCGGCCCTCGCCCGTGTCGCGGGCTCCGGGCCGCTGCACCTCGGCCATGGTGCGTCCGTAGCACAGTCGTACGCCCGCGTCCTGCAGCGCCTCACCGACGAGCGTCCCCGCGAACGGCTCGTTGCGGGCCAGCAGGCGCGTGCCGCGGTGGACGACCGTCACCTCGGCGGCGCCGAGCCCTTTGAGCCAGGTGGCGGCCTCGCAGGCGACCACACCGCCACCCAGGACGACGACCCGCCGCGGCACTTCCCGCATCGTGGTCACATCCCGTGAGACCCACGGCAGTGCGGCGCGCAGTCCGGGGACGTCCGGCACGGCCGGGCAGGATCCGGTGTCGATGACGACGGCCTGCCCGGCCGTCAGCTCCCGGCTCGAGCCGTCGGGCCGGCTGACCACGACTCTGCGTTCACCGGCCAGCCGCCCGTAGCCGCGCACCACGTCGATGCCGGTGTTCAGGGCCCATTTCACCTGGGAGCTGTCGTCCAGACCGTTGATCACGACGTCGCGGCGGGCGAGCACGGCGGCGGGGTCCAGCTGTGCCGACACACCGGGCAGATGGGCGGCCGCGTCGACCACCTCCACGGGCCGGAGGAGCGCCTTGCTCGGCATGCACGCCCAGTACGAGCACTCGCCGCCCAGCAAGGCGTTCTCCACGAGCACCGACGACAGGCCGGAGAACTGGCTCGCGTACTGAGCGGCGTTCTCCCCCGCGGCCGCGCCGCCGAGGACGATGACGTCCCACTCGGAGCGATCCGGATCCACCGTCGCGGTCATAAGACCTCCCCTGTCACCCTTCCGCCGAGGCGGCGGCGCACGGAGTGTGCGGAGAACGGCTGCCACGTCCGGCCACGACATGCGACTGCGCAAGCAACGAGGGGCGCCGCAGATCGCCGGGGCCTGAGGCCAGCCTACGAGGAACGGGCCATTCCCTCTCGTTTCACCGCTGAGGGATCAAGGTTCGGGAGCGACTGCGGAGGTCCGCCGGACGGGCGGGCCGCCCCTCCCCCGCCTCGCGGTCACCTCATGCGGCCAGGCGCTCCACGAGCTGCTTGGCCTTGGCGGCGGCGTCCGCGAGGGCACGCTCACGGGACGCTTCATAGAGCGGGACCAGCTGGGCCATGGCCGGATTGTGCGGGGCCATGGTCAGTTCCGGGACGATGAAGTCGAGGTCCAGGGCGAGAGCGTCGGCGAGGACGGCCCGCAGGTAGTTCTGGACGTACTCGTAGCCCTCCCTCGGGGTGCCGGGGCCGTACGCGCCTCCCCGGCTGGCCACGACGGTGACCGGGGTGCCCTTGACGGAGGGGGTCTCGCCGGCGGTGCGGCCGAAGAGGATCACGTTGTCCAGCCAGGCCTTGAGGGTCGAGGGGATCGCGTAGTTGTACATCGGGGCGCCGATCAGAACGGCGTCCGCCTGCTCCAGTTCCTCGATCAGCTTGACGCGCTCGGCGAAGGCGCCGGCCTGCTCGGCGGTGCGGGAGTCGGGGTCGGCGAAGCCGGCCGTGTGGGCGTCGGCGGTGATGTGCGGCACGGGGTTCGCTGCCAGGTCGCGGTAGATCACCGTCCCGTCGGGGTGCTGCTCCTGCCAGGTCTTGCGAAAGACGTCCGCCACGGCGCGGGACGCGGACGCGTCGCCCGGGAAGACGGAGGAATCGATGTGCAGCAAGGTGGCCATGGGTGTCTCCATGCAGAACGAGCCCACGTTGAGTACGGGGCTGATGTTTCGTACATAGCTATATCTAGCACAGGGACTTACTTTTTTTCATCCCCCAACAGCAGGGTAGTACCCTGTACCCATGGCGGTGGAGCAGAAGCACGACCCAGCGGCGTGCAAGCGGGTGGACGGCGGCATCACTCGCGTCTTCCAGCTGCTCGGAAAGCGCTGGAGCGGCCCGATCGTGGCGGTCCTCGTGGAGCAGCCCGCGCACTTCGCCGACCTGCGCCGGGCGATCCCGGGCATCAGCGAGCGCATGCTGTCGGACCGGCTCGCCGAGCTCGGCGCCGCCGGACTGGTGGTACGCGAGGTCGACGAAGGACCTCCGCTGCGCGTCTCCTACCGGCTGACCGAGTCGGGAGCCGCACTGGGACCGGCGCTCAAGGAGCTCGGCGCATGGGCGAAGGAGCACCTGCCGGGGGCCGAGCCCTGCACGGAGGAGTTCTGAGGCTGACGGCCTCGACGGCCGGGCCGTGACCTCGAACCGCCGTCATCGCCCCGGGCGGCGCCGACGCCGCCGAGCTCACCGACCCGTACACCCGCGTCGCAGCGGCACTGTGTCGTTCGTGGTCTCCCGCCGGCCGGACGCGGACGCCTGCCGGCAGGTGTTGAGGTCTTCAGGTGTTCAGCACAGCACGGCGAGCGCTCCGGGCAGAACCCTGGCGGTGACGGGGAGGACTGCGTCCACCTCGCCGTCGGTGCCGTAGGGCACATCCCGGTCGGCCTCGATGCGGATCTCCCTGCCCCGGGCGATACGGACTTCGCCCCGGTTGACGTGCGCGCCTGTCTTGAGCTCGTTCATGAGGGTGAAGAAGAGCCGGCGTGGCGCGTGACTGATCATCACCACCTCGAGCAGGCCGTCGTCGACGCGCGCGTCGGGGGCGATGATCCGGCCGGAGCCGTAGTAGGCGGAGTTGGCGGCCACGACCGTGTAGCCGTGGTGCGTGATTTCCTCGCCGTCGATGGTGACCTGGTACGTCGCCGGGCGCCAGGTGGCGACGGCGCGCAGCCCGCCCGCGTAGTAGGAGGCGGCCCCGCTCAGCAGTCTGGACTGGTTGGCATGGCGGTTGGCGAGCGCGTCAACCCCCGCGTAGACGCTCCCGAGAGCGACGGCGCGGCCCTGGGCGGACTCGACTTCGATGGTGTCGACGTGCCGCGGGTCGTGGTGGAGCAGCGCCTTGGCGAGTGCGGCCGGGTCGGTGGGCAGGTCCAGCGCCCGGGCGAAGTCGTTGCCGCGGCCGGCCGGGACGATGCCGAAGAGCGTGTCGGTGCCGCTCAGCGCTCCGCCGATGCCACCGACGATGCCGTCGCCGCCGACGGCCAGGACGACGCGCTGCCGTTCGCCGGCCTGGCGCGCGAGGTCCTGGGCGTGGGCGAGGCTGCGGCTGTACTCGGTCTCCAGTTCGGCGCCGGCCTCCCGCAGCAGCCGGGCCACCTGGAGCAGGGTCGCGACCCCGGTCGAACCGCCCGCGGTGGGGTTGACGATGGCGGTGAACTGTCGCATCGGTGTGCCTCCGAGGGCGGCTGACGGTCGTGGACGGACGATGGTAAAGCGGGGACGGACAGGGTGGGAATCAGTCGGTGGGCAGCAGGATGCCCGGGTTGACCAGCCCGTCGGGATCCAGCTGTCGTTTGACCGCCTTGAGGGCCTCGATGCCGAGCGGCCCCGCCTCCCGGACGTACCAGTCGCGGTGGTCGCTGCCGACGCCGTGGTGGTGGCTGATGGTGCCGCCCGCAGCCAGGATCGCCTCGTTCGCGGCGTGCTTGGCGGGCGCCCAGTGGGCCACGGGGTCGTCGCCCTGGGCGCTGACCACGGTGAAGTACAACGACGCGCCGTTCTCGTACACATGGGAGATGTGACACATCACCAGGGGCGGGGTGCCGGCGCCGGTGAGCGTGGTGGTGAGCGCCTCCCGCACGGCGGCGTACAACTCGGGGATCCGGGACCAGAAGGCCGCCGTCTCCAGTGTCTCGGCGAACGCTCCCGCGTCCAGCAGCGCGTCGCGCAGGTAGGGCGCCGAGTAGCGGCCGTCGTCCCAGCGCTCTCCCGGTCCCCGGCCCACGTAGCTGCCGCCGCACTCGCGCAGCACGGCCGCCGCACGTTCCCGGCGGTATGTGGCGTCCTCCTCGGTGCCCTCGTAGCCCGCGATCGCCAGGCATCCTTGGGCCTGCTGCACGCCCGAGGAGCCGATGGCCTCGGGCTGGGCGAGGCCGATCAGGGTCTCCGTCTCGTCCGACAGGCGCAGGACGGTCGGCCGCGGCCCGTCCTGGGCCAGGCGGCGCAGCGCGGCGGCGCCGGCGTCGAAGGAGTCGAAACGCCATCCCTCGTATATGCGGGTGCGCGGGACGGGGCGGATCCGCACGGTCACGGAGGTGATGACGCCGAACGCCCCTTCGGAGCCGAGGACGAGCTGACGCAGGTCGGGTCCGGCGGCCGAGCGGGGGGCACGGCCGACCTCGAGGGTTCCGGCAGGGGTGGCGAGGGTGAGGCCGAGCACCATCTCGTCGAACCGGCCGTAGCCGGCGGACGCCTGGCCGCTGGAGCGCGCGGCGGCGAATCCGCCGATGGTGGCCCATTCGTAGGACTGGGGGAAGTGGCCGAGGGTGAAGCCGCGCTCGGCCAGGAGTGACTCCGCCCGCGGAGCGCGCAGTCCGGGCTGCAGGGTGGCGATGCGGGAGACCGGGTCGAGGGCGAGCAGGTTGTCCATGCGGCGCAGGTCCAGCGCGACGAAAGGCCGCCGCCGCTGGGGGGCGAGGCCGCCGACCACGGAGGTGCCACCGCCGAACGGGACGAGGGCCAGGTCGTGTTCGGCGCAGGCCGTCAGCACGGACTGCACCTCGTCATGGCTCGCCGGGAGCGCCACAGCCGCGGGGACGTCAGCCATGTCCCCCTCGCGGATCCGCAGCAGATCGGGGGTGGACTTGCCGCGAGTGTGCCGGATCCGGGACTCCGCGTCCGTCCGCAGATGCTCCTCGCCGCCGAGGGCGGCGGCCAGGGCCTGGCGTGCGGCGGCGGCCAGGGGCGACTCGGGCACAGTGATGTCTTCCAGGGCCACCGGTTCGGCGCTGCGCGGTTTCACCCCGAGCAGGTCGCGCAGCAGTCCGATCACCGTGTCGGGCAGCGGCGTCGCCCTGGCCGGGTCTCCCCAGCCGCTCCACAGCATGTCCATGGGGCTTGTCCTCACCGGTCGTTCGAGAGTGCCGTCTCCTGTGCGGCCACAGGGGCGTTACACTGTGACACATGACGCCTATTCGTCACAACGCTTCGGACAGCGATCCGGTGCTCGACGCGGTACGCGACTGCGTCCTGGCCGTCGGCGTCCGGCGCACGACCCTCACCGATGTGGCCCGGCGTGCGGGCGTCTCCCGGATGACGCTGTACCGGCGCTGGCCCGATGTACGGTCCCTGGTCGGCGACCTGATGACCCGGGAGTGGATCGAGGCGGCCACCGGAGCGATACCCGAGCCCGCGCCCGGAATGCACGCGCGCACCCGGATCGTGGAGGGGCTGGCCAAAGGGGTCGGCGCCGTCCGCAGCCATCCCCTCTTCCGCAAGATCGTCGACGTCGATCCCGAACTGCTCCTTCCCTACGTGCTGGACCGGCGCGGAGCCAGCCAGGAAGCCGTCATCGAACTGATCTCCGACGCCCTCGAGCAGGGCCACGCGGACGGGTCCGTACGCCCCGACCATCCCCAACGGCAGGCCAGATCCCTGCTCCTGGTCGCCCAGTCCTTCACCCTGTCGTTGCGCACCATGGCCGACGAGGACGACGCCGAACTGAGCACCGACGCCTTCTACGCAGAACTGCGGACCATCCTCGAGAGGACCCTGACGCCATGAGCCCCCGCAGCAGCCCGGCCCCCTCGGCGCACCCGGCTCCGGGCTCGTCCCTGACCGCCGCCCGCCGCCGGCGTGAACTCGGCCGGAGCACCGACGGCACGACGGTGGACGTCCTGGTCGTCGGTCTCGGCGCGACCGGTGCCGGAGCCGCCCTGGACGCCGCCGCCCGCGGGCTCTCGGTCGTCGCCGTGGACGCCCACGACCTGGCCTTCGGTACCTCCCGCTGGAGCTCCAAACTCATCCACGGCGGGCTGCGTTACCTCGCCTCCGCCCAGTTCGACGTCGCCCACGAGAGCGCACGCGAGCGCGGGGTTCTCATGGAGCGCACCGCCCCGCACCTGGTGCGGGCCCAGCCCTTCGTGCTGCCCCTGACCCCCCTGGTCTCCCGTGGCCAGGCCGCTCTGGCCTGGGCCGGCTTCCGCGCCGGTGACACGCTGCGCCTCGCGGCACGCACCGCTCGTTCGACGCTGCCCGCGCCGCGCAGACTCTCCGCGGCGGAGACCCGCCACCTCGCCCCCGCGCTGCGCACCACCGGACTCCGCGGCGGCCTTCTGTCCTGGGACGGCCGCGTGACCGACGACGCCCGTCTGGTCACCGCCGTCGCCCGTACGGCCGCCGCCCACGGCGCACGCATCCTCACCCGCGTCCGCGCACTGGAGATCACCCGCTCCGGCGCCCGTGTACGGGACGAACTCACTGGTGAGGAGGGCGAGATCCGGGCCCGCGCCGTGATCAACGCCACCGGCGTGTGGGCGGGCGGCCTGGTGGAGGGCGTCCGCATCCGGCCCTCTCGCGGCACCCACCTCGTACTGCGGACGGACCACCTCGGAGCCATGCCCGCCGGGCTGCACATCCCGATCCCGGGCGAGACCAACCGCTTCGTCCTCGTCCTGCCCCAGGGAGACGGCCGGGTCTACGTCGGCCTCACCGACGAACCCGTGGACGGCGACATCCCCGACGTACCCCAGGTACCCGAGACCGACATCGGTTTCCTGCTCGACGTCCTCGGCTCCGCCCTGGACGTCCCGGTCCACCGCCACGACGTGGTGGGCGTCTTCGCGGGACTGCGTCCCCTGCTGGACACCACACCCGCGGCGGGCTCGGGGGCGCCGGCCGGCACCGCTGACATCTCCCGCAAACACGCGGTGCTGACCTCGCCGGAGGGCGTGATCACGATCGTCGGCGGCAAACTCACCACCTACCGGCGCATGGCCGAGGACGCCGTCGACACCGCCGTCGCCGCACACCGCCTCCCTGCCGGGCCGTCCACCACGACCGCGGTTCCCCTCGTGGGCGCGGCACCACCGCAGGTACTCGCCGCGCTCCGCGCCCCCCGACGCCTCGTCAGCCGCTACGGCACCGAGGCGCCGGCCGTCCACGCCCTGACCGAGCAGGACCCCCGGCTCGCCGAACCCGTTCTGGAAGGCCACCCGGTGACCCGCGCGGAACTGCTGTGGGCCGTACGCCACGAAGGAGCCCTCGACACGGCGGACCTCCTGGACCGCCGCACCCGCATCGGCCTGGTGCCCGCCGACCGCGCCGACGCGATGCGTACGGCACACGACCTGCTCGGTGACACCTTCGACGCCGACTGACACGTCGTCGCGGCGGAGTTCAGGAGGTCACAAGAGCACCGGCCGGGCAGTGCATCGCAGCCCGGTGGGACAACGCGGCGATGGCCCACTGCGCCACGGGGACGGTGCGGCGCCGAGGGCCGGGCTTCTGAGGGGATGCCCTCAGGAGCCCGGCCCTCTTTCGGACACGTGTAGAACTCGGGCACCATCGCCGTGCACCACCTGCACAGCCGCCCCACAGGACGCACGGCCCGATCGCAGGAAGGTCCCCACATGAAGATCCGCTCCACCCTCATGGCCCTCGCGCTCACCATCGCCCCCGGACTCGCCGTCCTCGGCAGCGCCGGGGACGCACTGGCCGCCCAGGACACCGCCCAGGCCGCGGCAGTCACCAAGATCTCCCACGCCACGGCCACCTCGATGTTCCGCCAGGTGGGCATCACCTGGTCGTCCTCCGGCAACTGCTCCGACCGCAACAACCCGACCTGCACGTCGTTCGAGCAGCTCAACCTCGCCACCGCCCAGGGCGCCCAGACGCTCAAGCGGGCCTCGGGCTGCGCGCTGAACATCACCGGCGGGACCGAGACCGGCCACGCCTCCGGCACGTACTCGCACTGGAACGGCTACAAGCTGGACTACGGCAAGAACACCTGCGTCACCAACTACATCAAGAACAGCTTCACCTACATCGGTCTGCGCGGCGACGGAGCACCCCAGTACCAGTCCGGTTCCGGCAACATCTACGCCGACGAGGGCAACCACTGGGACGTCCTCTACTACAACTGCGGAGGCTGCTGATCGGCTGACGGCAGCCAGCCGAGCGGTACGGTGCACAGCGGCCCCGGCGACCGTCGTCGCCGGGGCCGTTCGCCACCGGGCGAGTGGCGGCAGAGCTCGTCGGCAGGTGCGGGACGGCGGGCGGGCCCGCCCGCCGGGTCCAGGGCGCGATCGCGCGCCCCGGCCGCCCTACGGCGTCCCCCCTCCGTTGACCGGGCCACCGCGTGCGATGCTGGAGCAGGGATCATGACGGGACGCGGAAAAGAGCACGCGGAGTGAGGGTGGCGGGTCGGTCGGTGCGGGTGGCGCTGCGGGATCGCATCGCGGCATCGGACCCGGGACTGCTGCGGCTGACCGCCGGCCTGAGAACGGTGTCGTCCATCGCGCTCACACTGGCTGTCCTGGCCCCGGTGGGCGTCGGCGTGCCCCATCTGGTGGCGGGCGCCATGTCGGCGATGGTCGCGACCTTCGCCACCCGCGACAAGAAGCGGTCCGGGCAGGCCGTCACCCTCGCCGTGGGACTGATCGTGGCGCTGGTCGCCGTATCGCTCGGCGCGCTCCTCCACTCCCGCCTCGTGGCCGGGGACGTCTTCTTCGTCCTGCTCATCTTCTGCGCCGTGTACAGCCGGCGCTTCGGCGACCGCGCCACGGCGCTGGGACTGATCGGGTTCCAGGTCTACTTCCTCTCGCTGTTCGTCAGCGCGACCGTCCCGGTGCTGCCGCAGCTCTACGGCGCCATCGCCGTCGCCTTCGTCTGCAGTGCCCTGGTGCGCTTCGCCCTCGTGCCCGAGACGCCCTCGGGCATCCTGGACCGTCTGCGCCGTGCCTTCAGAGCCCGCCTCGGCCAACTGATCCTGGCGCAGATCGCCTTGCTCGACGCCGACGACGTGGAGAAGGCCCTCGAGGAAGTGCGGCGCAGGACGGCCGCGCTGCACGAGACCGCCTTGCTGATCCAGGCACGGCTGGATCAGGGGACCTCCGACGCGAAGACGGCCCGACTCGTGCAGCGCCGTATCGCCGATGCCGAGATCGCCTCTGAACGGCTGGGGCTCCTGCTGCTCACCGCGCGCAGCGCCGAGCGTGCCGACACGCTGACTCTGCATCTGCCGGGCGCCTACCTGCCCTCGCGCGGACCGCTGGCCGAGCACGACGAGACGGCCTCGACGCTGCGCCGCGACCTCGAGGCGCTGCGCCTTCTCGTCCTGCGTCCCGTCGCCGACGCCGAGGGCACCGCCTGGTCCCATGTGCGCAACCGGCTCCTCGGCTACCGGGAGGAGGACCATCTGCCGCTCGCGCCGGCCGCCGTTCAGGACGTGTTCCGGGGCATCGGAGAGACGGCGCGGGCGGTCCTCGGGCTGCGGATCGCGCTCGGTGGAGCCCCGGACGAGTCGGAGGACACCCCCGCGACCGCCCGCTCGCGTGAAGAGATCGACGCCGAGGACGCGGCCATCAGCGGCAGCGAGGAGGAGGGGCAGGAAGGCGCGCAACGCACCGGGCTGGACCGCCCGACGACCCGTGCCGCGGTTCAGGTGGCGGTGGGCTCGTCGCTCGCTATCGTCGGCGGCGAGTTCCTCTCCAGTCATCGCTGGTACTGGGCGGTGCTGACCTGCTGGATCGTGTTCATCAACACCTCGTCCACCGGCGAGATCCTCGTCAAGGGGTACCGCCGCCTGATCGGCACGATTCTCGGCGTGGTGGCAGGCATCGGCCTGGCAGGGCTGGTCGGACACCACACCTGGACCGCGTTCGCGCTGGTGTTGCTGTTCGTCTTCGCGATGTTCTACACCGCACCGCTGTCCTACACGATGATGTCCTTCTTCGTCACGGCGATGCTGGGCCTCCTCTACACGCTCCTCAACACCTACAGCCTCTCCGTGCTGGTGCTGCGCATCGCGGAAACGGCGCTGGGCGCGGTCTGCGGAATCGTCGCGGCGGCCCTGGTCCTGCCCGTTCACACCGATCGCCGTACGAACGAACTGCTCACCTCCGTACTGGAGCAGCTCGCGGACGTCACCGACGCCGCGGTCGACCAGCTCAGCGGCGGGCCCGCGGCGGACCTCCTCGACAAGGCACGCGACCTGGACCGGACGCTGGCCGACCTGGCGGCCGCCACGCAGCCGCTGACCCATCCGATCACACCCCTGCGGGCCCGGCGGGACACCGCACGCTATGTCGTCGCGCTGCTGGAGACCTGCGGATATCACGCCCGCTCACTCGCGGCGACGGCGGAACTGCTGCCCGAGCACCCCTCGATCGCGGCGGATCCCCGACTGCGCGGAGCGGGCATGCGCATCGTGGGCAACATCCGGGCGATCGCCGCGCACGTCGCGGACGAGGGCAGCACCGCTCGCATCGAGACCGGGCCGAGCATCGCCTCCATGCTCCAGCCGGGAACTCTGGGCGCACCCCGGTACGACCGCGTCACCGACCGCGTGCTGCGTCATCTGCAGCGTCTGGACGAGGTGGTGGCCGGGTTGGCCCGCCCGCTCGGCGTCCCGGCCCCGGCGCCGGAGCAGTGACCTGGCGGGACGGCCCGGGACCGGCGGTGCCTTGGGGAGCAGTCAGGATGCCGGCCCACCGCCTGGACATGCCGTCAGCCCCGGCCGGGCGGCCGGGGCTGACGGGACAGAGCCGGAGACGGGTCAGTGGGCCGGTGCCTCGGTGACCACCACTTCGTGGATGCTCTCCTCGATCTCCGCGGGCTTGGACGCTGTGGCCCTCGCCCAGTTGTAGATGACCAGGGAGAAGACCGCGACCACCACGATGTCCCACCACAGCGGGATGTGGTTCTGGCCGCCGAAGCCGCCCTGCCAGGAGATCAGGCCCATGCCCACCAGGTAGGGCGGTAGCCACTGGGCGGCCTTCCAGTCCAGCCGGGGCGCGTCCTGCAGGTTCTTCCGGGTGGCGTACCAGGCGTAGCCGCCGAGGAGCACGTAGCCCAGCAGGATCGCGATGCCGAGACGCCACAGCGTGTCCCAACCGGCCCAGTAGATGATGAGGTTGGCGACCGCGAAGGACAGCGGGGAGATCACCTTGCCGCCGGGCAGGCGGTAGGGGCGCTCGTGGTTCGGGAGCCGGTCGGCGAAGACGCCGTACGCCAGCGGAGCACCGGCATACATCAGGACGCTCGCCGAGGTGATGAAGCCGACCAGCTCCTGCCAGCTCGGGAAGGGCAGGAAGCAGACCACGCCGGTCACGAAGGAGATCCCCAGCCCGAACCACGGGACGCCGCGCGCGTCGATCTTCTCGAAGAGCTTCGGCGCGTAGCCGTTCTTGGCCAGGCCGTAGGAGACGCGGGAGGTCGCGGTGGTGTAGATCAGGCCGGTGCCGCCGGGGGAGATCACGGCGTCGATGTACAGCACCACGCTCAACCAGCCGAGGCCGACCACCGTCGCGAGACCCGCCCAGGGGCCGCTGATGCCGGGGAAGTCGAGCTTGGCCCAGCCGTGCGCGAAGGAGCTGTGCGGCAGCGCGCCGATGAACACGACCTGGAGCAGGACGTAGATGATCGCGCCGATGGCGACGGATCCGAGGGTGGCGAGCGGCAGGTCCCGCTTCGGGTTGCGGCTCTCACCGGCCAGCTGGATCGCCTGCTCGAAGCCCAGCAGGGCGAAGATGATGCCGCTGGAGCTGATGGCACCGAGGACGCCCTTGGCGCCGAAGGGGGCGAAGCCCTCGGCGGTGAAGTTGTGCGGGTGGAAGTTGCCCACCGCGATGATGAAGATCGCACCCAGCGGCACCGCGATCTTCCACCAGGTCGCCGCGCTGTTGGTGTGGGCCAGGACGCGGACGCCCAGGAAGTTGACGGCGACGAAGACGGCCATCAGGACGACGGCGACGACGAAGCCGCTGGTCGTCAGGGTGCCGTCGGCGTGCTGAAAGCCCTTGGCGAAGTCCCAGTGAGCGGCGTAGCCGATCATGGCCTCGACCTCGATCGGGGCCACGGTCGCCGCCTGCAGCCAGGAGAACCAGCCGAAGGACATACCGGCCAGGCCGCCGAAGGCGTAGTGGGGGTATCGGGCGGTGCCGCCCGCGACCGGGAACATGCCGCCGAGTTCGGCGTGCACGAGCGCCAGCAGGACGATGGCCACCGCGCCGATCAGCCAGGAGATGATCGCCGCCGGTCCGGCCGTCACGACCGCCTTCTCGGCGCCGTAGAGCCATCCGGAACCGATGATGGAACCGACCGAGGCCCACATCAGTCCGATCAGGCCGACGTCGCGGCGAAGACCGGTCGTCTTCCGCGCGACATCGGGGGCTGCATGGTCGACATTCACCATGTCAAGAGGCCTCTCGTTATCTGAACAGGGATTTAACGCTCGGCGGCTCACCATAGGAATGCGATTTGCTCGGCAGAAGGCCGTGGTCTCAGATTTGACTCTTCACTGGGGGATACCTTTGCCCGCGTTTTGCGCAGGTCAGCCCAGGCGTGATGAATGTCACTATTCAGCAGGCGAATATGAGAAGAAGGTAAGACACGCGGGTTCCAGGTCGGAATGCCCGACGCGCGACGGGCATTTCCCCCATGGGCATGTCACGGTGCCGAACCGGCTCCGCCCGTAAGCGGAGACAGCACCCACCCGGGTCATCGACACCGGTCATCGCAAGGGCACCGCCCTGGGTCGCCCCCTGCGCCGCTCCATTCAGAAGCGACACCGCTTAGTCCGATGAAAAGGAACTGTTGGACTTCAGGATCACGCTGCAGCAGTGTGGGCATGTCCCCTCGAACCCGACCGGGACAGCCAGCACTGCACCACCCGGAGATCACCCGATGACCTACGTCGCAGATCCTGAGCGCTACAACGGCACCATGCGCTACCGCCGCACCGGCCGCTCCGGACTCGACCTCCCCGTCCTGTCCCTCGGCTACTGGCACAACTTCGGCGACGACCGCCCGTTCGAGACCCAGCGGGAGATCGCGCTGCGTGCGTTCGACCTGGGGATCACCCACCACGATCTCGCCAACAACTACGGCCCGCCGTACGGCTCTGCCGAGATCAACTTCGGGCGCCTGATGAAGCAGGACCTCGCGCCGTACCGGGACGAGATGGTCATCTCCACCAAGGCCGGCTGGGACATGTGGCCGGGCCCCTACGGCCAGGGCGGTGGCTCCCGGAAGTACGTCCTCGCCTCGCTCGACCAGTCGCTGCGGCGCACGGGACTGGACTACGTCGACATCTTCTACTCCCACCGGCTCGACGCCACGACTCCGCTCGAGGAGACGATGGGGGCGCTCGACACCGCGGTCCGCCAGGGCAAGGCACTGTACGTCGGCATCTCCTCCTACGACGCGCAGCGCACCCGGGAGGCGGCGGCCATCCTGCGCGAGCTGGGTACGCCGCTGCTCATCCACCAGCCGTCGTACAACATGGTCAACCGCTGGATCGAGAACGAAGGCCTGCTCGATGTGGCCAAGGAGGAGGGCTTCGGTGTCATCGGTTTCACCGCCCTCGCCCAGGGGCTGCTGACCGGGCGCTACCTCGACGGCATCCCCACGGACTCGCGGGCCGCGCAGGACAAGTCCTTCGACACCACCTGGCTGTCGCAGGACATGCTGCACAGGCTGCGCGCCCTCAACGACATCGCGGCCCGCCGTGGGCAGACCCTCGCGCAGATGGCTCTCGCCTGGGCGCTTCGCGACGCACGCGTCACCTCGCTCGTCATCGGCGCCTCTCGCGTCGAACAGCTCGAGCAGAACGTCGCGGCGCTGGAGAATCCCGACTTCAGCGACGAGGAACTGGCGGAGATCGACAAGTACGCCACCGACGCCGGCGTCGACCTGTGGCAGAGCGCCCGCCTCGGCGAGCTCGACTGACCGGCCGCGCCGGCCGGATCCCGGTCGGCGCGGCGTTCGCGGTCCGACCGTCCCGACCCATGCGCGGCCCCGGCACCTCCGATGACTCAGGGAGGCGACCGGGGCCGCAGTCGTCGCGCGGGCCGCTAGTCGCGCAGCTCCGGCGGCTCGTTGTCCAGTCCGACATCGGTGACGACGTCGTAGCCGACCGCGGCATGCCCGGGCGTGGGGCGGGCTATGTCGGCGCCGAGATCGAAGGCGGCGCCGTCGATCGCCCGCGCCAGCTCCTCCTCCTCGCGGCGCAGAACCGCTTCGTGGTGGTGCTCAGTCATGCGTTCGACAAGACCTCGGACGCCTTCGTGGTGGTCCTTGGGGACATCGGATTCGCTCATGGCCTCCATGATCGAGGGCGCGCACCGGGCCGGACAACGGAGGGTGGGGTGCAGGCTGCGGGGTGTGCACTCATGGGACAGGACTGTGCAGTCCTGGGCCACGCACGCCCGGAAGGGCAGGCCGGACGGCGCGTTCGCCCAGGCCGGCCGTCACTCTCCGCCACTGGCGCTGACTTGCCGGCCTCCGCCGTTCACATCCGCTCTGGTTTACTGTTCAATTAACAGGGGCGTCACGAGGAGGTCGCGCCATGACGGAACTCGGTCTGAGCCAGACGGTCGGCATTCTGCGGCAGCCGGGCGTGCGGCCACGCTTCAGCAGCGCGGGCCTCGGATGGGAGCGCCTGTTCCTCTCGGCGCAGGAGGAGCAGCCCTACCACGCCGAATTCGGTCCGGCCCCCACACATCTGCTGATCCTGCACCTCAGCGGACCGGTCACCGTGCGGCGAGGACGCGGCCGGGGCACGCGGTCGGAAAAGATCCCCGCCGGTGGGCTGTTCCTGCAGCCGGCCGGCCGGACCCTGTCCGTCGAGCTCGGAGGACGGCTCGACACGGTGCACGCCTACCTCACGGACGAGGCGCTGCGCGAGGCCAATGACGGACGGCCCGTGGAGCTGTCGGAGGAACTCGGTGTGACCGATCCGCTCGCCGAGCAGCTTCTGCTCGCGCTGGAGAGCACGGCCCGGCGCTGGGAACCGTCCGCCCGGACGTACGCCGACCATCTGACGGGGATGCTCGCCGCGCAGCTGGTCCAGCGCCACGGCACCGTCGCGAACGCGCCGCGCCCTGCCCCGTCCGGCCTCTCCGACCGGCAGCTGACCGCCGTGCTGGAGCTCATGGAGGAGCGCCTCGCCGAACCACTGCCGATCGCCGACCTCGCCGCGGCCGTCTCGCTCAGCTGCAGCCAGTTCACACGGCAGTTCCGGGCGAGCACAGGTGAGTCGCCGCACCAGTACCTCCTCTCCCTGCGGCTGAAGCAGGCGACGCGGCTGCTGCGCACGGGGACCACGCCGATCGGGGAGGTGGCCGCCGAGTGCGGTTTCTCCCACCAGGAGCATCTGACGCGGGTGATGCGCGCCCGGCTCGGCACGACCCCGGCCGCCCTGCGCCGGGCGGGCTGAGACCGCGGCGCGGGCCGGGCTGCCACGTCAGCGTTCCAGTACGAGGGCCAGCGCCTGGCCCACCCCGATGCACAGAGCCGCAAGCCCCGTGCCGGTGCCCGCCGCGGCGAGCTGGTGGGCCACCGCTCCGGCGATCCGGGCACCCGACGCACCCAGCGGGTGACCGATGGCGATGGCACCGCCGCGGGGGTTGACGACGGACGGGTCGAGTTCCGGCAGCGCGGCCAGACAGGCCAGCGTCTGGGTGGCGTAGGCCTCGTTGAGCTCGATCGTGTGCAGATCGCCGGGAGCGACGTCGGCCTTGGCCAGCACCTTGCGGATGGCGTCCACCGGGCCGAGTCCGAAGTACTGCGGTTCGATGCCCGTGACCGCGGCGGCCCGTACCCGGGCCAGAGGTTCACGGCCGATCGCCGCGAGCCCGGCCTCGTCGGCGAGGAGAAGGGCGGCGGCCCCGTCGTTCAGCGGCGAGGCGTTGCCGGCGGTGACGGTGCCGTCCGCGATGAAGGCCGGCTTCAGCGCGGCAAGAGCCTCAAGGGAGGTGGTGTCGCGGATGTTCTCGTCGCGTGGCAGCTCGACACCCTCCACGGGGACGGCCTCCCCGTCGTACAGCCCTTCGCGCCAGGCCCGCGCGGCGTTGCGGTGGCTGGCGAGGGCGAACGCGTCCTGGTCCTCGCGGGTGATGCCGTACTTGGCGCCGACGAGTTCCGCGCTCTCGCCGAGCGGGATGGTCCACTCCTCGGGCATCCTCGGATTGACCAGACGCCAGCCGAGGGTGGTCGAGTACAGCTGCTGGTCCCTGGCCGGGAAGGCCCGGTCCGGCTTCGGCAGCACCCACGGAGCACGGCTCATGGATTCGACACCGCCCGCGACCGCGATGGAGGCGTCACCGAGGGCGATGGCACGCGCGGCCTGGACGACGGCCTCCATGCCGGAGCCGCAGAGCCGGTTGACCGTGGCGCCGGGAACGCTGACGGGAAGCCCCGCCAGGAGTACGGCCATGCGGGCCACATCGCGGTTCTCCTCGCCGGCCCCGTTGGCGTTGCCGAGCAGCACGTCGTCGATACGGGCCGGGTCCAGGTCCGGGCTGCGATCGACGAGGGCGCGCAGCACACCGGCCGCGAGGTCGTCCGGACGTGTGGCGGACAGCGCGCCGCCGTAGCGGCCGAAGGGGGTACGGACGGCGTCGACGACGTACACGTCGCGCGGGCGCTCGATCATCGGGGCTCCTTGCGGGTTCAGCAGGTGACGGGGACGGACGTCCGGGCGACGATCTGTTGGACCGTCACATCCGGTGCGGTCTCGACCAGTTCGAGGCCCCACGGGGTGACGTCCAGGACGCACAGGTCGGTGATGATCCGGTCCACGCACGCCCGCCCGGTCAGCGGCAGCGTGCACTCCTGAACGATCTTGGGACTTCCGTCCTTCGCGGTGTGGTCCATCAGCACGACGACACGGCGGGCTCCGTGGACGAGGTCCATCGCACCGCCCATGCCCTTGATCATCTTGCCGGGGACGGCCCAGTTCGCCAGGTCGCCGCGGGCCGAGACCTGGAGCGCGCCGAGGATGGCGGTGTCGATGTGGCCGCCGCGGATCATGCCGAAGGAGAGCGAGGAGTCGAAGAACGAGGCACCCGGACGTACGGTCACCGTCTCCTTGCCCGCGTTGATGAGGTCGGGGTCGACCTCGTCGGGCGCCGGGTAGGGGCCGACCCCGAGGAGACCGTTCTCCGAGTGCAGGACGACATCGACGTCCGGGGGCAGGAAGTCGGCCACCAGTGTGGGCAGTCCGATGCCGAGGTTGACGTAGTCGCCGTCCCGCAGCTCGCGCGCGGCCCGCGCCGCCATCTCCTGTCTGTTCCAGCTCACGGCGTACGCACCGCCTTCCACGAGGGCCACGAAGGACGCTGGTTCATCGTTCGCGCACCGTCCTCTTCTCGATGCCCTTCTCCGCCGCCTGCTCGGGCGTGAGCGCCACGACGCGCTGCACGAACACGCCGGGGAGGTGCACCTGGTCGGGATCGAGCACACCGGGCTCGACCAGTTCCTCCACCTCGGCCACGGTGATCCGGCCGGCCATCGCCGCGAGGGGGTTGAAGTTGCGGGCCGCGCGATGGAAGACCAGGTTGCCGTGCCGGTCGCCGCGGGCGGCCCTGACCAGGGCGTAGTCGGTGGTGATGGAGTGCTCCAGGACGTACTCCGCGCCGCCGAAGACACGCACCTCCTTGGGCGGCGAGGCAACGGCGACCGCCGCTCCCTGGGACTCCGTTCCCGAAGTGCCCGCGGGGGCGTACCGCCAGGGCAGTCCGCCCTCCTGGACCTGCGTACCCACGCCGGCCGGGGTGAAGAAGGCGGGAATGCCGCAACCTCCGGCGCGCAGCCGTTCCGCGAGGGTGCCCTGCGGGATCAGCTCGACCTCCAGTTCGCCCGCAAGGTACTGGCGCGCGAACTCCTTGTTGTCGCCGACGTAGGAGCCGGTGACCCGGGCGATACGGCCTGCGGCCAGCAGGATGCCGAGACCGCGGCCGTCCACACCGCAGTTGTTCGAGACCACATGGAGGTCGCGCGCCCCGCTCGCGTGCAGGGCGCCGATCAGGGTCTCCGGCACACCGCTGAGGCCGAAGCCGCCCACGGCGAACGACTGCCCGTCCGCCACGTCCGCCAAGGCCTCCTCGGCCGAGGCCACCTGCTTGTCCATGTCCGGTCCCTATCGCCCGAGTACCTGGCGGAGCGCGCCGAGCAGTTCCTCCCGGGCCGACTCCTCGGTCTCGGGGCCGGTGGCGCGGCGCCAGGCCACGTAGCCGTCGGGACGCACGAGCAGTACGCCGCCCTCGTCCATCTCCGCGACACGGCTCCATTCGCCGTACGCGTCACGGCAGCCGGCCTCGCCGATGCACACGAACCGCAGCGGCACGCCGAGTTCGTCCCGGCACGCCTCCGCCGCCGCCTCCCAGGAGCCGCCCGACAGACCGGTCAGCACGGTGAAGACGCCCTGGCCGACCACATCGAGCGTGGAGATCCGCTCCCCGCCGGATCCGACCAGCCATGCGTGCGGAAGCTTGGCGCCCGGACGGGTGGTGGGCCGGGCCACCAACTCCGGGTCGCCCGACCAGTGTTCGTCCGGTCCGCCGTCGGGCACGACCGCACCGGACGCATAACGCTGGTTGAACTCGACGCCGTGCGCGTTGAATTCGTAGTTCTTGAGCTGTACGGCCTCCTCGAGGAGGCGCCGCTTCTTGGCACCCTCGGGTGTGCCGTCCCGCAGCGCCGCCAGGCCTTCGGCGATGGTCTCCTCGTCGCTGCCGGCCCCGACGCCGAGCACGTCGAAGATGGGGCCGAACTGGTCACGGCTGAGGTTGGCCCGCTCCACGATCTGCCGCCCCACGGGGGCGCGTTCGGCCGTGTAGCTGTCGAGCAGCTCCGGCCCCGCCTCCCCGCGCACCACCATCGCGAGCTTCCACGCCAGGTTGTAGGCGTCCTGCACGGAGGTGTTGGAACCCAGGCCGTTGGACGGCGGGTGCCGGTGCACGGCGTCGCCTGCACAGAACACCCGACCGGACGAATACACCGTGGCGTAGCTGTGGTTCACGGTCCACAGCGAGGTCGACGTGATCTCCACCTGCAGCTCCGGGTCACCGACGAGGTCACGCACGATCCGGCGTGCCTCCTCCGCGTCCACGGACGGCGGCGGATGCTCGATGTCGTATCCCCACACCAGCAGCCACTCGTTCCACGGGCGGACCATACGGACCAGTCCCATGCCGATGCCGCCCGTCTCCGCGCCCGGCCTGAGCACCCAGTACAGGACGCTGGGCCGGTGGGCGCAGTACCTCTCCAGGTCGGCCTTGAAGACGATGTTCATGCTGCCGGCCTTGCCCATCTGCCCGTCGAAGGACAGTCCGAGCTGCTCGGCCACGGTGCTGCGTCCGCCGTCCGCGCCGACCAGGTAGCGGGCGCGCACGGTGAACTCGTCGCCGCGGACCCGGTCGCGCAGGAGCGCCGTGACGCCGTCCTCGTCCTGGGTGAAGCTCAGGAACTCGGTGTCGAAGCGGACCTTGGCGCCCCGCGCGGCCGCGTTGCTCACCAGGATCGGCTCCAGGTAGGTCTGCGGCAGATCGATCATCTCGCAGGGACTCTTGGACGTGTATTCGGTGAGCGAGTCCGGGCCCGTGCCCCAGCTGCGGATCCGGCCGATCTCCTCGCCGGCCAGGGCGGTGCACAGCACCGTGTCCCCCATGAGGTGCGACGGGCTGCCGGACGCTCGCGCCTCGGCCTCGACGCCGAGATCGCGCAGCACCTCCATGGTGCGCTGGTTGGTGATGTGGGCCCGCGGGGTGTTGGCCAGCCAGCCGTACTTCGTCACCAGCAGCGTGCGTATCCCGTACGTGGCCAGCAGCAGGGCGGCCGAGCCTCCGGCGGGGCCGCTGCCGACGACCAGGACGTCGGTGTCGTAGGTGTCCGTGCGTGTCATGGGGGCGCTCCTGGGTCAGCCGGCCAGCGGGGCGATGTGGAAGGTGTAGTCGAGCCGGCGCCACTCACCGTCGATGCGACGGCCGTCGGGAGTGGGGCCGGTGTGCGGCGTGAAGTCGACGACCAGTGCGTCCTTGACACCGAACACGGTGTCGCTGTCCAGGTAGTCGCCGCCGGCCACGAACAGCTGGGTGATGAGCCGCCGGTGACCGGCCGCGTCGATCATGAAATGGAGGTGGGGAGCCCGGTAGGGGTGACGGCCCACGGCGGCGAGCATCTGCCCGACCGGGCCGTCGTCGGGGATCGGGTAGGCGGACGGCAGGATCGACCAGAAGGTGATCCGGCCCTCGCCGTCGCTGCGCAGCCGGGCGCGGAGCACCGGCCCGTCCAGGTCGGGGAGTTGAACGTCGTAGAAGCCGTCCTCGTTGGACTGCCAGACGTCGACGACCGCGTCCTCGACGGGCTTGCCTGCCGTGTCCAGGATCCGCACGTCCACCCACAGCGGCGACCCGGGCAGGCCGCCGGAGATGTCGTTCCCCAGTGCGGTCTCCGGCGGGCCCTCCACGTAGAAGGGCCCGAGCACCGCGGACGGAGTGGTCTCGGGCGTACGGGAGTTGGTGAGCAGGTCGACGGCGCTCGAGACGCCGAGCGTGTCCGAGAGCAGCACGAACTCCTGACGGGTCGGGCCCGAGATCTGCCCGGTACGGGTGAGGAAGTCGATCGCGTACTGCCACTCGGAGTCGGTGAGGTCGTTGTCCTTCACGAAACCGTGGAGACGACGGACGAGATCGGTCAGCAGAACGCGCACGCGCGGATCCGGGGCCTCGGCGAAGCTGGCCACGACCTGGTCGGTGAGAAGCGCCAACGGGTCGCCGGCGGGGGCGGGTCCGCCGGTCGGACGGCGTCCGTGCCAGGCGTCCGACAGCAGCGCCGCGACGCCCTCGGCGGTCACCTCGCGCGGGTTCGGGTACGGGGTCGCGGCAGCAAGCTCAGCCGCGCGGGCCAGGCCCGACTCCGGCATGCCGAGGTCCCGCAGAGAGGTCGGGCCACCGAGGGAGGTCACCAGGTCGTGGACGCCGGAGGGGGCGTCCGCCGTGCCGAGGGCGTCGGCGATCCTGCGCATCACCTCGGGCACCGCGGGCGCGTTGTAGGCCATGGCGTGCGGCAGGACGACGGTGTGCGTCTCGGCGTGCGGCAGGTCGAAGCTGCCGCCGAGCGTGTGGCACAGCTTGTGGTGCAGGCCCATGCCGACGGTCGCGAGGCAGGTCCCCGCGAGCCACGCCGCGTGCAGCAGGTCGGCACGTGCTGCGGGATCGGCCGGATCGTCGGCGAGCCGGGGCAGGGCGCGGGCGATACGGGAGATCGCGTCCAGGGCCTGCTGGTCGGTGAGGGGGTTGGACTCGGCCGAGTACAGCGCCTCCACGGCGTGCGCGAGGGCGTTCACACCGCTCGTCACGGACAGCCCGAGGGGCAGGGTCGAGCTGAAGTTCACGTCGTAGACGACGGTCTCGGGCAGGATCGCCGCGGACGACTGCGTGACCTTGCGTCCGTCGCGCGTCTCGCCGAGTACGGGGGTCACCTCGGAGCCGGCGTACGTGGTGGGCAGGATCACCTGCGGCAGGTCCGTACGCAGGGCCAGCGCCTTCGACAGCCCGGTCGTCGAGCCGCCGCCCACGGCCACGAGACAGTCGGCGGACGCGTCCCGCAGAACCGCGAGCGCCTGCTCCGTGACCTCGACCGGAGTGTGCATCACCGCGCCGTCGAACTCCGCCACCACCAGGTCGCCGAGCGCCTCGCGCACCCGGGCGGAGGCGTCCGCCGGCACCCGGCTGGACAGCAGCAGTACCCGGGAGCAGCCGAGCCGCCCGACCTCCTCACGGAGTCTGTCGACGGTCCCGAATCCGAAGACGACCCGTGAGGACCGGGATGAATGAACGAACGTCCGCATTGAGTTCCGCCTCCGTGTGTGTCGGTGAGACGCACCGTGTGCTTGGCCATCGAGTGTGCGAGTTACGACTGGGTGAACGCCTGCACGATCGGCGCGTCGTCACTGCATGAAACGCGCACCGGAAGCGCCGACCCGGCCTCCGGGCCGGGGCGACACCGAGGTGGCACGCACACTGTGCACCCGGCGGTCACTCGTCGTCACCGCCGCGGGGCATGGCAGAGCCAGAAGTTGTACACGTCAGCATCGGCGCGCCCTGGAGACGAACCTCAGCGAGGCGCGCAGGCCACGAGCCCGGTGTGCATCGAGCTGATACGCCTTCGGCTCCCCGGTGGTCTACGTACACTGACGGGCATGGCATGCCGCATCAGTGAGCTGGTCATAGACGCCGCCGACCCCGAGCGGCTCGCCGCTTTCTGGAGCGAGGTCCTGGGCTTCGTCGAACTCGGCCGGGAGGACGACGGAAGCATCGAGATCGGGCCGCCCGACGCCGGCTTCGGCGGCCCACAGCCGACCCTCATCCTCAGCCCCAGCAGCGACCCGCGGGCCGGAAAGCTCCGACTGCACATCGACGTCAACGCCACCGACCGCGACCAGGACGCCGAGCTGGAGCGGCTGCTCGCTCTCGGTGCCAGGCCCGTCGACGTCGGCCAGACCGGCGCCGAGAACTGGCACGTCCTGGCCGACCCCGAAGGCAACGAGTTCTGCCTCCTGCACACCCGGCTCCAGCCCCTCTGACCGCGTGCGGCCAGGCGCCAGGCCGCTCGGCCGTCCGATTGAGGCCGGGAGTGTGCCTGTCAGCGCCCGAGCCTCGGCTCCAGCTCCGCACGCGCGGGGCACGGCACGGTGAGGTCCGGGCACGTGCGTGCCCGGACCCGTACCTTCTGCCCTGCGCTATGCGGCGAGTGCGTGGCCGGGGTGCAGTACCACCTTGGTGTAGCCCTCGACCCGCTTGTCGAACTTCTCGTACGCCTGAGGCGCCTGGTCCAGCGGCAGTTCGTGGGAGACCACGAAGCTCGGCTTGGCCCGTCCAGCGATGATCATGTCCCGCAGCTGGCGGTTGTACCGCTTGACGTTGCACTGGCCGGTGCCCATCTTCTGGCCCTTCTCGAACATCCTGCCGATGGAGACCAGGAGTTGGCCGTGCTTGGCGTGCTCGTCGGGTCCTCCGGGATCGGAGGGGACGTACAGACCCGGGACGCCCAGCCTGCCGGTCGCCCGTACCGTGTCGACGAGCGCGTTCAGGACGATGGCGGGCTCCTCGTGGCTGGCGTCGTGTGCCTGCGCCTGGTAGCCGACGGCGTCCACGCCCTTGTCGGTCCCTTCTCCGTCCGTCCGGGCCTTGATCTGCTCGGCGGGGTCGCCCTTGGTGAAGTCGATGGGTATGGCCCCGATCTCCTCCGCCTTGGCGAGCCGTTCGGGCACCCGGTCGACACAGAACACCTTGGACGCACCACGCAGCAGGGCCGAGTACGCGGCCATCAACCCCACCGGTCCGGCGCCGTACACGGCCACGCTCTCGCCCGGCGACACCTGGGCGAGCTCGCAGCCGTGGTAGCCGGTCGGGAAGATGTCGGCCAGCAGCACGAAGTCGGTCTCGAACTCTTCCCCGGGCGGCAGCTTCAGACAGTTGAAATCGGCGAAGGGCACCCGCAGATGCTCCGCCTGACCGCCCTTGTACGGGCCCATGGCCACGTAGCCGTAGGCTCCGCCGGCGAAACCGGGGTTGACCGTCAGGCAGAAGCCGGTCTCCCCGGCGAGGCAGTTCTTGCAGAACCCGCAGGCGACGTTGAAGGGCATCACGACACGGTCGCCCTTGGCCAGGGAGACGACACCCGGGCCGGTCTCCTCCACGATGCCGAGGTTCTCGTGCCCGAAGACGATGCCCGGCTCGGCCGCCGTACGGCCTTCGTACATGTGCAGGTCCGATCCGCAGATCGCGGACGATGTGACCCGTACGACCACGTCGCTCGGATGCTGGATCTGTGGGTCGTCGACGTCCCTCACGGCCACACTGAAGGGCTTCTCATAGACGACGGCTTTCACCTGGTCACCTCCGCGTCCATGCACTCGATGACGGCGGCGACGGGAGAGCCGGTACCGGGAGGGCGCCCACGGAGAAACGGGCCTCGGCCTGCGCCGTGGCCCCGGGTGGTCTCGCTTCACCGCCGGATTACTTCCAGGTAACGCCCGTGCGGCAGGGGCCGCAACCCGCGCCGAGGGCGCGCCGGCGGACCGCGTCGCAGGGGCTCGCACGGTCCACGGCGACGGGCGCGCGATGCGCTACGACGTCGGCGGCGGGAATGACCCGGCCCGGGACCTGGATCGCGGCGTACCCGCTTCACTTGTCGACGACGCTCACCGGGCGCCCGGTCCGGTCACCAGGCCCGGATCACCGGTCGCACATCACCCGGCCCCCAGTCACCAGACTCCGATCACCGGTCGCAGATCAACGGGCTCCCGGCCACCAGGCACGGATCACCGGTCGCACATCACCCGGCCCCCAGTCACCGGACTCCGATCACCGGTCGCAGATCAACGGGCTCCCGGTCATTAGGCCCGGATCACCGGCGGCCGGTCTTCGGGCTCCGGTCGACGCTCAGCCCAGCGCGGCCTCGTCGACGATCATGTCCGTGACAGCCTGGAGGCCCCCGTTCGCCAGCGCTCGGCGCTGCCGCTCGGCGCCCGTGCCCTCCCGCAGCAGACGCTGCACCACGGTGGTCACCTCAGGGGTGTCGCCGACGGCATCCAGCGCGGCGGAGACATGCTCCAGGAGTCCGTGCACCGCCTCGGCCGCCGGGCAGCGACAGCCATCGGGGCCGACCAGCTCCCCGCTCAGCCCGTAACGGGCCGCCTGCCACATGGCCACCTCCACCAGCTCCGGCTCCCATTCGGGCAGCGGGACGCCAGCGGTGGCCTCACGCATGAAGGTGTCGACCAGGGCGCGCACCAGACCGGCGAACATCACCGCGTCGTCGATGCGCAGCTGGATGTCCAGGCAGCGCACCTCCACCGTGGGGTACCGCTCGGACAGGCGGGCCTGCCAGTACAACTGACCGGTGTCACCGATCAGGCCCGCAGCCACCAGCCGCTGGATGCGCCGGTCGTAGTCGGTCTCATCCGCGAAGTGCGGTGGCACACCGCTGACCGGCCATCGGTCGAAGATGATCGTGCGCCAGCTCGCGAAGCCCGTGTCGTGCCCCTCCCACATGGGTGAGTTCGCCGCCATGGCCGTCAGCGTCGGCAGCCACAGCCGCAGCCGGTTGAGCACCTGCACACCCATGCTCCGGCTCGGTACCGCCACATGCACATGCATGCCATTGACCATCTGCTCGGCCACCAGTTGCGGCGCCTGCTGCTGCATGAGCCGATAGCGCTCCTTGTCGGTGACGGGTACCGGCAGACCCTCCGCCAGCGGCGGCGTGCCGCTGGCCAGCATCCGGCAGCCGTGCGCCTGTGCCGCCCCGGTCACCGCACTCCGCAGACGCAGCAGATGTCCCCGGACCTCCTCCAGGGTGTCGCATACGGGGGTGTCGACCTCCACCTGGGCGCGCAGCAGTTCGGAATGCACCTCATCGGCGGTCACGAACGGCGCCAGACCGGCCGAGGCCCGCACCTTCTCCCCCTGCGCCGCCAAACGACCGGTTTCCTGATCGATCAGCAAGTACTCCTCTTCGACCCCAACCGTCGCCATCGCTGTCCTTCCTGTGCCCGCCACTTCACATGCTGCAGCGGGGACCGGGTTCCGGCCCGGCGCCGCGCCGCCCTTCTGCCCACCCCCGGTCGGCTTCAGGCTGCGCAGGGCAAGTTCCGCGGCCAGGGCCGCTCAAACCTGATCCCGGGCGGGGCCGCCGAGCACGACCTCAGCGGTCAGGCGCGTCGCCGGGCTCTCCGACCTGCCCCTTCTTCGTCAATCGCGGCAACGTGTCCCGAGTGGCGGGGCATTGAAGCGGTCGGCCAAGGCGTCTCCAGGGCCCCCGGAACGCGCGGCGGACTCCGGCTCCCCCGGCGCGTCAACAGGTACTGCCCGGGTACCCGCGAGACGAAGGATCGCAGCAGGGAGGGACCCGATGAGCAGATCATCGATGAGGGCAGTGGGGTGGGCGCGCTCCCTGCCGCTGGACAGCGGGGTGAAGGCGGCACGTGACTGGGCTCGCCGGCACCTCGAGTCTCTGGGCTGGACCGAGCAGGCGCCGCAGACGGTGGACGCGGTCCTGCTGACCATCTCGGAACTGGTGACCAACGCCCACGTGCACGCACACAGTTCCGCGCAGCTCGTCCTGACGTGGGACACCCGCTGTCTGCACGTGGCCGTCCACGACGCCTCCCCCGAGCTGCCCGCACCCCGCCCGCCGAGCGAGGACCGCCTCGGCGGACGCGGCATGCTGCTCGTGGACGCGCTCGCCGACGAGTGGCAGGCCCGGCCCTGCCCCGACGGCAAAATCGTCGACGCGTGCTTCCGGCCGCCTGCTGCCGGCCGGCCGACCGACGAGTCCTCAGCGGCGGAGTAGACGAATTCCGCGAGCCGTACGCGGCGCACCAAGGAACGTGAGCCGGCCCGCCCGTGGGAGAGGGGCCGTGGCGGGGCGGCCGTACCTGAGCGGCGGGTGCGGGGACGCCGTGGGCTCACCGCCGGTCAGGCGTCCGCCGGGGCGGGCCGTCTGCGCAGGCGGCGCAGCATGCGGGCATTCTCGAATCCCACTTCGCGAGCGGCACTCTCCATGGTCGTGCCATGGCCCAGCAGGTGTTCGGCCCGTTCCAGCCGCAGGGTCTGCTGGTAGCGCAACGGCGTCAGCCCCTGGGTGGCACGGCCGAACCGGCGAGTGAGCGTACGGGAGCTGACACCGGCGTACGACGCCAGCGCGGCCAGCGGCAGCTGCTCGGCGAAGCGCTCGTCGATCAGGTCCTGGACGCGGTGCACGGCGTCGTCCAGGTGGGCCCGGTGCCGGAGCATGGCGCTGGACTGGGACTCATGGCCGTTGCGGCGGGTGTGGACGACCATCTCCCGGGCGACGCGGGCGGCGAGCGCCGGACCGTGCCGCACCGCGACCAGGTGCAGGGCGAGGTCGATTCCACTGGCGATACCGGCCGAGGTCACCACCCGGTCGTCCGTGGTGAACAGGACGTCCCGTACGACGATCGCCCCCGGGTAGCGGGCCGCCAGCTCGTCCTGCACATCGTGGTGGGTGGTGCAGCGGCGCCCGTCCAGCAGCCCCGCCCGGCCGAGTGCCTCCGCCCCGGCGCACACGCTGGCGACCGTGCCGCCGGCGGCGTGGTGGGTGCGCAGCCGCCGCAGCACGTCGTCGCCGATCGCCGGGCCGTCGCGCAGAGTGGGCCCGCGCCAGCCCGGCACCACGACGAGGTCGTCGGCGCGCAGCCCGGGCCACTCGGTGGCCGCGAGCAGCGGCAGTCCCTGGGCGCTCGGGACCTGCACGCACTCGCCCACGTAGGCGAGCTCGTACGGCCGTCCCAGTTGCGCCACCGTGCTGAAGACCTGGGCGGGGCCGGCCAGGTCGAGCAGGTGCACTCCCGGCAGCAGGACGAAGACGACCCGGGTCACGCGCCGGCCGCCTCCGCCTCCAGTTCGGCCACTGTGGCGATGCGGGCGAACCGGTCGCGGAGGACCGCCACGGTGCGTTCGATGATCGCGGCGGGACTCAGCTCGCCGATCGGATGGGTGGCGGTGGCGTCGGTCACGAACACCATGCGGTAGCCGAGGTCGCTGCCGACCCGGGTGGTGGTCTCGACGCACTGCTCGGTGCGGATGCCGCACACGCGCAGCTCGCGGATGCCCGCCTCGGTGAGGAACTGCTGGAGATTGGTGGTGGTGAAGGCGTTGTGCGACGTCTTGTGGAGCACCGGTTCGCCCGGCCGCGGCCCGTCCAGCTCCTGAAACAGGCGGACGTGGCCCGAGGCCGCGTCGAAGACGCCTTCCGAGCCGGGCTCGGTGTGCAGCACCCAGACGACCGGTTCGCCGGCGGCGCGGGCCAGCGCGACCAGCCGGTTGACCCGCTCGGCGATCTTCGGGTCGGAGATCCGGTCCCACAGCGGGTGGGCCCGGAACGACTCCTGGACATCGATGACGATCAGTGCGCGATTCATGGCACTGATTCTGACCTGGCGGCACGCGCCGGGCGCAGACCCGATCAGGGCCCGTGGCGGACCGATCCGGTCACACACTGCCGCGACCGCCTGGCCTGTCGGTGACGGTTCCCACCCCCCGGCCTGTGGTTCTGGCCACAATCCGGTCCCCAGAGGGGTCCGTGGTGACGGCGGTCACCACGCGATGAAGTCGATTTGTCTACGTTCGCAGTTCCGCGTCCCCTTCCATGCGAACTGCGGAGGCTTGCTCCCCGATGCCCCACGGACTGTTCCCCACGCCGCGCCCTGATGTCGCGACCAGGCGACGGGTCAAGCGCGTCGTCGCCTGCGCGGGCGTGCTCCTGGCGTCGGCGACGGCGCTCTTCTCGGCCGGCGCCCTCGACCCGTCACCGGCGACGGCGGCCACGTCCCCGGTTCAGGACGGCACCGCGCCCGCGCGGTCGGCGCCGGTGCAGCCCCAGGGCAGCACCCCGCAGCAGCCCCAGCAGCCCCAGCAGCCGCAGAACAAGGCCCGGGTGACGGCCGCGGTGTACGGCCTGGACGGCGGCGGCAAGCAACCCGCCCTCTCCGGCCAGGACACGCCCTACGACACCGCGAGCATCGTGAAGGTCGACATCCTCGCCGCCGTGCTGCTTCAGGCACAGGACGCCGGCCGGCCTCTCACCGCGCAGGAGGACGGCCTTGCGCGCGCGATGATCCAGCACAGCGACAACGCCTCCGCCGACGCTCTGTGGCGTGAGATCGGCCAGGCGCCGGGGCTGGCGGCCGCCAACAAGCGACTGGGGCTGACCTCGACGCAGGGCGGCGCCGGGTTCCTGTGGGGGCTCACCCGGACGACGGCAAGTGATCAGATACGGCTGCTGCGCGCGGTCTTCGAGTCCGGCCCCTCGGCCCAGGCGGGCTCCCGGGCACTCCACGAGCCGGCGCGCGGCTACATCAGGACGCTGATGACCCGCATAGCGGCCGATCAGTCCTGGGGCGTGTCGGCGGTGGCCGGCAACGGCTGGGCATTGAAGAACGGCTGGCTTCAGCGCACTACGACCGGGCTGTGGGACATCAACAGCATCGGAGAGGTCTCGAAGAACGGTCACCACTATCTGGTGGCGGTCCTGTCGGACGGCAACCCGACGATGCAGGACGGCGTTTCGCTCGTGGAGCGCACCGCGCAGGCAGCCGTGTCCTCGGCGTCCGCGCACTGACAGGACACCGTCGGCACGAGGAAATGGGTGGGGGCCCGGTTCAGTGAACCGGGCCCCCACCCATTTCCGTCAGGCGCGGCGACCGCCCACCCTCACCAGCGGTACCAGCGACCCCTGCGTCCACCACCGGCGGGCCGGACGACGAAGCCCAGCAGCCACACCACCAGCACGATGACCGCGATCCACCACAGGGCCTTCAGTGCGAAGCCGGCACCGAAGAGGATCAGGGCGAGCAACAGAACCAGAAGAAGGGGCACCATAGTTATCAACCTCCGTCGCTCCGGGTGCCCCCGAAGTGGGGGCACAAGCGCTCGATCAGCGATGTTTCTTCACGGACCCTGCGGGAACACTTTTCAGTTTCTCCAAGATCCCGAGGGCCGCGGAAACCCTTGGTCCGGCTGGGGACTTGCCGGAGACCTCCGAGGGCGGCGAGCGAGCCACGGTCGGCTCGCCCGCCGTTGCCGCGCAGACCCGGCATGGTGCAGGTGGTGTCCGGCAGACGGATGCGTCAGGTGTGCAGCGCCTGGCGCAGGGCCTCGGTGGCCTGCGCGACCGCTGCCTTGGCCGCCTCGCTGTCGGCGAGCCCGTTGAGCATCACGAAGTCGTGAATGATGCGCGGGTAGTCGGTGTACGTGACGGACACGCCCGCGTCGCGCAGCTTGTCCGCGTACTCCCGGCCCTGGTCGTGCAGTACGTCACTGTCCGTGATGACCAGCGCCTGGGGCAGATCGCGCAGTTGGTCGGCGGTGGCACGCAGGGGCGAGGCGGTGGGCTGGGTGCGCACGGCGGTGTCGGGGGCGTACTGGTCCCAGAACCACTTCATGCCCGCGGCGGTGAGCCAGCAGCCGGTGGCGAACTGCTGGTACGAGGGGGAGTCGAACGATGCGTCGGTGACCGGGTAGAACAGCACCTGCTGGGCGAGCTTGGGTCCGCCGCGCTCCTTGGCCATCATGGTGACGGCGGCGGTCATGTTGCCGCCGACGCTGTCGCCGGCCACGGCCAGCCGGGAGCCGTCGACATTGATCTCGTTACCGTGTTCGGCGACCCACTGGGTGGCGGCGTAGGCCTGCTCGTTGGCGACCGGGTACTTCGCTTCGGGTGACCGGGTGTAGTTGACGAAGATCACCGCGGCCTTGGCGCCGTTGGCTATCTGCCGCACCAGCCGGTCGTGGGTGGAGGCGTCGCCGAGCACCCAGCCGCCGCCGTGGAAGTACATCACCGCCGGCAGCTTCCCGGTCGCGCCCTTCGGCCGGACTATGCGTATCGAGACCGTGCCGGTGGGGCCACCCGGTATGTCGCGCGTGGTGATGTCGGCGGGGAGCTTGTGCACCGGGTAGGCGGCCTGGAGGTCCAGGAGCGACGTGCGGGCGGCGTCGGGCGTCAGGTCCTGGATCGGCGGGCCGCCCGCCGCGGCGAGCTTGTCGAGGAACGCCTGGGCGGTCGGCTCGAGCGTCACTGGGGGATCGCCGCAGGGCGCCTTGGGGGCAGCGGCGGCGGCCGGAGTGGCGAGGGCCGGGACGGCGGCGAACGTGGCGGCGGCGACCAGCGCCGTGATGCCGGACAGGCACCTGCGCGGTGAGCGGGAGCGTCGGGTGGCGCTCATGGATGTCCTCCTTTCGAGGGGCACTTCCCCATGAGCGTTGCTGCGTTCGGCGTCAACCGGCCCGCCGGGCTGATCCGAAAGGGTGGTGGGGTGCGCCCGCCCAGGTGGACGGCGCAGGGGTGCCGTTTGAAGCGGCCGACGCCACCGAGGACGACCCGGCAGAGGGATCGGCGCCCCCCGAGGGTCTCGGGACAGGGCGGTCCCCGCCTGCCGGCACCGGCGTGCGGGCACCGGTCACGCATGCCGTCCGCGTCCCCACGGCGCACGGGAAATCTGCGACCGGGCGCACCGTGTCCGTGACCTGTCCGCTGTGATTGTCGGTGAATCTCACTGGCGGAGCCGCGCGCCGACGTTGAGGATCGCGGCATGCAGATCTTCCTGGAGACCGAACGGCTTGTGCTGCGCCCGTTCACCGACGCCGACGCCGATCACCTCTTCGCGCTCGACAACGACCCCGACGTCATGCACTTCATCAACGGCGGCAAGCCGGCCAGTCGCGAGGCGATCCGGACGCGGACACTGCCGCACCTGCTCCGTGACTACGCGGGCCTCGGGACCCGCGGCTACTGGGCCGCCGAGGAGAGGACGACCGGCGCGTTTCTGGGCTGGTTCGAGTTCCGCCCCCTGGACGACCTCGGCCCCGCCGTGGTCGAACTCGGCTATCGGCTCAACAGGACGGCGTGGGGCAGGGGTTACGCCACAGAGGGATCGCGGGCCCTGATCGACAAAGGCTTCACGGATCTTGGAGTGGAACGCGTCACCGCGAACACCATGGCGGTCAACGACCGGTCCCGGCGGGTGATGGAGAAGTCAGGGCTGACGTTCCTGCGGAACTTCACCGGGGACTGGCCCGACCCGATCGAAGGTTCCGAACACGGCGAAGTCGAGTACGAGATCACCCGCAGCGACTGGGAGAGCCGCCGGCAACCGTGAACTCCCCCGGCTCGCCGCACGGGCGGCGGGCCGGTTCGGGCCGTCACATGTCGGCGACCGCGCCCGAGAGCCGGAAGGACGAGCCGCCGGAACCGGTGCCGGCCACCGTGTTTTGCCCTCGCTGAGAGTGGAACCCGGAAGCCCGTGCTCACACCGCACGCGCACCGAGGGAGTGCCGCATATGCAGCCAGTGACCAAAGGCCTGCTGGCGGGGGCAGCCGGAAACCACCGCTCTGAACCTGACCAGCTATGCCGACATGCTGCTCCGGGGCCGGCCGTCCAGCGACACGCCGGCCCAGGTCGCGGACCGCCTCGTCGGCCGCACCGGTGTCGACCTCGGGGACGGCGAAACGAAGTCCCATCGTGAGCAGGCCGTCGGCGTGCTCCTCGGATACGTCACCGGCCTCGGCGTCGGGGCGGCGTACGGGCTGATGCGGCGCGACGGCGGTCCGCCGTCCGTCTGGGCGGCAGGACCGCTGCTCGGCGCTGGGGCCATGGCGGGGAGCGACCACCCGGCAGCGGCGTTGGGGGTGACCGACCCGGCCACCTGGGACCTGACCTCCTGGGCGTCCGACGTGGTACCGCATCTCGTCTGTGGCTTCACCGCTGCCGGCGTGTACCGAGCGCTGTGCTGAGCGATGGCACGGCCCGGCCGATGCGCATGCTTGTACGCACTCGGGGTACGGGGAGGCCCGGACCCTGCCGGCCGCGGCCGGCCGGACCGTCGTACGCGACGAACCTCAGCCTCTGGCACAAGGGGACGCGATCCGGCGGCGGCGCCGAGGATACCGGGTCAGCGACGCCCTCAGCAGCGGTACTTCGGCAGGACGGTGGAAGTGACGGGCCCCGAGGGACACCGGCACCGGGTCGCGGTGGCACCTGCCGGCCGGGCGCCGGCGACGCGTGAGGGAGAGGGAGGTTCGGGCATGGCCCAGGGCAGCGCCGCGGAGGTCGGCGGAGCGGACGAGAAAGCGGTGCGCGGCAACTTGCTGTTCGGTCCTGAACCCGACGTGGCGCGGGCGTCCGGGTATCCGGACGCCCCACCGCGCATGGGCTTCTTCACCGACACCTCCGTGTGCATCGGCTGCAAGGCGTGCGAGGTCGCCTGCAAGGAGTGGAACTCCGTACCCGAGGACGGCCTCGAACTGACCGGTATGTCCTACGACAACACCCAGGGCCTCGGCGCCGACACCTGGCGGCATGTGGCGTTCATCGAGCAACGCAAGCCGCTCGGCGGCCAGGAACCCGGTGTCGGACACCAGGACCTGGACGTCTTCGACGCCGCCCGGCACCTTGGCACCTCCCCGTCGTCCCCCGGCCCCGGCGCCACCGTGCCCCCGCCCGGCTCCGCGCCCGCGGGCGCACCGAGCGGAGCCGTCTCGCCCGTGTCACCGGACGGACGCACCGAACTTCGCTGGCTGATGGCCTCGGACGTGTGCAAGCACTGCACACACGCGGCCTGCCTGGACGTGTGCCCCACCGGGTCGCTGTTCCGCACCGAGTTCGGCACGGTGGTCGTCCAGGAGGACATCTGCAACGGCTGCGGCTACTGCGTGCCCGCCTGCCCGTACGGCGTCATCGACCAGCGGCGCGAGGACGGGCGGGCCTGGAAGTGCACCCTGTGCTACGACCGGCTCGGGACAGGGATGGAGCCGGCCTGTGCGAAGTCCTGCCCGACCGAATCCATCCAGTTCGGGCCGCTCGACGAGCTGCGCGAACGCGCCAATGCCCGCGTCGCCCAGCTTCATGCGACCGGCATCACCGACGCGCGCCTGTACGGCGAGGATCCCGAGGACGGTGTCGGCGGTGACGGCGCGTTCTTCCTGCTGCTGGACGAGCCCGAGGTCTACGGGCTGCCGCCGGACCCGGTCGTGACCACTCGCGATCTGCCCGCCATGTGGCGGCACGCGGCGGCGGCAGCCGTGTCGCTGGCCGCACTCGCAGCCGTCGGGTTCGTCAGGAGGCCGCGATGACAGGTTCGGACGTCACCCGCGACGGTGTGGAAGGGGCCCGCCCCGGACGCGACGCCCTCACCGGAGCGCACACCGGTCGCCGTCGTCGCCGCCGCGGCGAGCAACCCATGGTGCCCGACGCGCAGTTCTCCTCCTACTACGGCAAACCGATCCTCAACAAGCCGACGTGGAAGCCCCTCGACATCGCGGGCTATCTCTACCTCGGCGGTCTCGCCGGGGCCTCCTCTCTGCTGGCCGCCGGAGGACACGCCACGGGACGCCCGGCCCTGGCCCGGACGGCGAAGTTGGGGGCGGCCGGCGCCATCTCGCTGTCGCTGGCCGCACTGGTGCACGACCTCGGCAGGCCCGCCCGCTTCGTCAACATGCTCCGCGTCTTCAAGCCCACCTCCCCGATGAGCGTGGGATCGTGGCTGCTCGCCGGCTACGCACCCCTTGCGATGACCGCCGCGGCGACCCATGTCGTCAACCGGTACCGCATCATCGGCGCCGTCTCCACGGCGGGCGCCGCCGCCCTCGGACCGGCCGTCGCCACCTACACCGCCGTGCTCATCACCGACACCGCGGTGCCTTCCTGGCACGAGGGCTATCGCGAAATGCCGTTCGTCTTCGCGGGTTCCGCCGCGAGCGCCGCGGCCGGACTTGCGCTGGCCTGTTCGCCGGCGCAACAGGCACGGCCGGCTCACCGCATGGCGGTACTGGGGGCTGCTCTGGAGCTGGGCGCCTTCCGGCTGATGAAGCGACGCCTCGGGCTTGCCGCCGAACCGTATGAGCGGGGAAGGCCGCACATCCTGCTGCGCTCGGCCGAGGCCCTGACGGCAGGCGGTGCCGTCATGGCGGCGTTCGCGAGCCGGCGGGGAACCCGGTGGCCGGCCGCGGCGGCGGGTGCGGCCCTGCTGGCCGGCTCGGCGGCCCTGCGCTTCGCCGTCTTCCACGCCGGAGTGGCCTCCGCCGAGGACCCCAAGTACACCGTCGTCCCGCAGCGGGACCGGTTGAAGGCGCGCGAGGGGTGACCGCACCGCCACGGCCGTCCGCGGCTTCAGGCAGATCCCAGTTGCCCGGCGAGGTCGACCATGTCGGCGGCCACCCGGTCGGCGGAGTGCAGGGCGGCCGGGTAGGGCTCGGGAGTCCGCCGGAGCCAGGCGGCGGACAGCCCCGCCCGCACCGCACCGTCGAGGTCCCATGGATGCACGGAGACCAGCATGGCCTCGCCGGCCTCGACCGCCATGGCACCGAGCGCGTGGGCGTAGGCGCTCGGCGCGGGCTTCCAGCGGCCCGGGGCGCGGACGTCGAGGTGCATCTCGAAGCAGTCGGCGAGCCCGGCCCGCTCCACCACCGCCCGGGTCGTACCGGCCGAACCGTTCGTCAAGGTCACCAGACGGAGCCCGGCCTCGTGAAGGGCGCGTACGCCTTCGGGGACGTCCGGGTGCACGGGCAACTCGGGCAGCGCGTCCAGCACGTGGTCCACGGCCGCCCCGGGGTCCGGGCCGCCGGGCCGTTGCCGGGCCAGCAGGGTGCGCAGCACGTCCCGGGCCACATCGGTGAAGGAGACGCTGCCGCCCGCCAGCGACACCGCGATGCCGTCGCGCAGCACGCTGACGAACCACACCGGCAGCAGGTCGCCGGGCAGACCGATGTCCGCGAGGCGGGCCGCGAGCGGGCCCATGTCGGTGAGGGTTTCGTTGACGTCGAAGACCACGACGGACGGACGGCCGTCAGGGGACATGCAGATCACCGCCCGGCACCCGGACCACGAGGGCGTCCGCCACCATCCGATCACTCCCGTTCGCACTGTTCGAACCAAGGCCACCTGGACAATACGGGCACAGTCCATGAGTCCGCGTGCTGACACACCGCCGACCGCAGTGCCCCCGCAGCGGTGGTCCACTCCTCATAGGCCGACGATGTACCGGTTTCGCCCGACCCCGGCCGGGTACCCAGCGGTGGCACCGAGAATCGGGACCTTCGGGAGCAGGCAGGACACCTCGTCGGGCCGCGCCCCACCGGCCGGGCGGACGAGCACGAACGGCGGACCCGTACCGAGCACCACCGAAAGGGCCAAGGACATGGGCGTACGCACATGGATCGACTCCTGGCCGGTCTACCGCCAGCTCAAGGGAACGGATCCCCTGGGCCGCGGAGCCGCCGCCAAGAGCGGTGCCGGCACGCGGGTCACCGCACGGACGGCCACCGCGGACCGCGTGGTCAAGTCGGTCTGCCCGTACTGCGCCGTCGGCTGCGGCCAGAACGTGTACGTCCAGGAGGGGCGGGTCACACAGATCGAGGGTGACCCCGACTCCCCCATCTCCCGTGGCCGTCTGTGTCCCAAGGGCGCGGCGAGCCTTCAGCTGACCACGGGTTCCGCCCGCGAGCACCAGGTCCTGTACCGGCGCCCGCACGGCACCGAGTGGGAACGTCTCGACCTCGACACGGCGATGGACATGATCGCCGACCGGGTGATCGAGGCACGCCGGACCGGCTGGGAGTGGGAGGTCGACAACCTCCGAACCCGGCGGACGCTCGGCATCGCCAGCCTCGGCGGGGCCACCCTGGACAACGAAGAGAACTACCTGCTCAAGAAGCTGTTCACCGCCCTGGGTGCCATTCAGATCGAGAACCAGGCACGTGTTTGACACTCCTCCACGGTTCCCAGTCTGGGAACCTCGTTCGGGCGCGGCGGCGCGACCACCTTCCAGCAGGACCTGCAGAACTCCGACTGCATCGTCATCCAGGGCTCGAACATGGCCGAGTGCCATCCGGTCGGGTTCCAGTGGGTGATGGAGGCCAAGGCCCGCGGAGCGAAGGTGATCCACGTCGACCCGCGGTTCACCCGCACCAGCGCCCTGGCCGATGTGCACGTGCCGCTGCGCGCGGGTTCGGACATCGCCTTCCTCGGCGGGATCATCAACTACGTCCTGGAGAACGACAAGTACTTCCGCGACTACGTGGTCGCCTACACCAACGCGCCCGTCGTGCTGCGCGAGGACTTCCGCGACACCGAGGACCTCGACGGAGTCTTCTCGGGTCTCGACCCCGACAGCCGCAGCTACGACAACGGCACCTGGCAGTACGCGGGCACGGAGATGCAGGCGGCTTCGGGTGAGCGTGACCTGGAGTACGACAAGCGCACCGAGGGCGGCAGGTCCCTCGCCGAGGCAGCGCGTGGCGAGGCCCACGGCTCGGGCGGCGCCGACATCGGTGAGGGCGAATCGGAGCGCGACGAGACCCTGACCCATCCGCGCTGCGTCTTCCAGGTCCTCAAGCGGCACTACGCCCGCTACACCCCGGAGATGGTCGAGGAGATCTGCGGTGTGCCGCAGGACGTGTTCCGGCAGGTCTGCGAACTGATGACGGAGAACTCCGGACGCGAGCGGACCACCGCCATCGCCTATGCGGTCGGCTGGACGCAGCACACCGTGGGGGTCCAGTACATCCGTGCGGCCTGTGTCCTGCAGGGCCTGCTCGGCAACATCGGCCGGCCCGGCGGCGGCATCCTCGCCCTGCGCGGACACGCCTCCATCCAGGGCTCCACCGACATCCCCACCTTGTTCAACCTGCTGCCGGGGTACATCCCGATGCCGCACGCGCACCAGAACGAGGACCTCGACACGTTCGTGCGGGCCGAGGCCGCGCGCAAGGGGTACTGGGGCAACATGCGCGCCTATCTGGTGAGCCTCCTCAAGGCGTACTGGGGCGACGCCGCGACCCCCGACAACGACTTCTGCTTCGACTACCTGCCGCGGCTGACGGGCAGCCACTCCACCTACGAGACGGTCACGGCCCAGCTGGAGGGCACCTGCAAGGGCTACTTCCTCATGGGGGAGAATCCCGCGGTCGGTTCGGCCAACGCCAAGATGCAGCGGCTGGGCATGGCCAACCTGGACTGGCTCGTCGTACGCGACTTCTCCCTGATCGAGTCGGCCACCTGGTGGAAGGACGGCCCGGAGATCGAGACCGGAGAGCTGCGCACCGAGGACATCCGCACCGAGGTGTTCTTCCTGCCGGCCGCCGCGCACACCGAGAAGGACGGCAGCTTCACCAACACCCAGCGCCTGTTGCAGTGGCACCACCAGGCCGTCGAGCCGCCCGGCGCATCCCGCAGCGACCTGTGGTTCACCTTCCACCTCGGGCGCATCGTCCGGGAGAAGCTCGCCGCCTCCACCGATCCGATGGACCGGCCCGTACTCGATCTGACCTGGGACTACCCCACCAAGGGCAAGTACGCCGAACCGGAGGCGGAGGCGGTCCTCGCCGAGATCAACGGCCACGACGGCGACGGCGACCCGCTCGCGTCCTACGAACAGCTCAAGGCCGACGGTTCCACCGCCTGCGGGTGCTGGATCTACTGCGGGGTGTACGCCGACGGCGTCAACCAGGCGGCCCGCCGCAAGCCGGGCAAGGAGCAGAACTGGGTCGCGGCGGAGTGGGCCTGGGCATGGCCCGCCAATCGCCGGATCCTGTACAACCGTGCCTCCGCCGACCCGGACGGCAAGCCCTGGAGCGAACGCAAGGCACTGGTGTGGTGGGACGAGGGGCAGTCGCAGTGGGCCGGCCACGACGTCCCCGACTTCACGAAGGACAAGTCACCCGGCTACCGGCCGCCCGAAGACGCGACCGGCCCGGAGGCGCTCTCGGGCACCGACCCGTTCATCATGCAGGCGGACGGCAAAGCGTGGCTGTACGTGCCGGCGGGCCTCACCGACGGTCCCCTGCCCACCCACTACGAGCCGCAGGAGTCTCCCTTCTCGAACCTTCTGTACGGTCAGCAGCGCAAT
Organism: Streptomyces sp. NPDC046900; assembly: GCF_040644975.1. NCBI lineage: Bacteria > Bacillati > Actinomycetota > Actinomycetes > Kitasatosporales > Streptomycetaceae > Streptomyces > Streptomyces sp. NPDC046900. Next base: position 61,458 of record NZ_JBEYXD010000006.1, read on the forward strand.
CCGGTACGGCAGTTGCGGCCGACGCACCCCGGCAACCGCTACCAGCCCAGCGGTGGCGAACCCGGATCGGAGGTGTTCCCCTATGTCGCCACCACCTACCGGCTCACCGAGCACCATACCGCGGGCGGCATGTCCCGTTGGCAGCCCTACCTGGCCGAACTGCAGCCGGAGTTCTTCTGCGAGGTGTCGCCGGAACTCGCCGCGGAGCGCGGGCTGGAACACACCGGCTGGGCGACGATCGTCAGCGCCCGCAACGTGATCGAGGCCCGGGTACTGGTCACCGACCGGATTGCGCCCCTGACGGTCCAGGGGCGGACCCTGCACCAGGTCGGGCTTCCCTATCACTGGGGGCCGAACGGTTACACCACAGGGGACGCGGCCAACGAACTGCTTCACTTGGCCCTCGACCCCAACACCCATATCCAGGAGTCCAAGGCCTTCGCGTGCGACATCCGGCCGGGACGCCGCCCAAGGGGCCCGGCCGCCGTCGAGTTCGTGCGCGCCTACCAGGCGCGGGCGGGCATCGGGGAACGCACCGGCACGGAGATCTGACCCACGGGGGGCCGGCCGCGGGTCTCACGTCAGCACGATCGAGTGCGACCCGCGCGGGACCAGTTCCCCGACCACCGGCGCCCCGGGCACCTCCCCGGCCACCAGCAACCCGCCGGAGGTCTGCGCGTCGGCAAGGAGGAGCCGGGTGTCGGCGTCCGTACCCCCGAAGTCCGTGAACGGGGTCACCCATTCGAGGTTCCGCTTGGTGCCGCCGCTCACGTACCCGTCCCGTACCGCCTCCCGTGCGCCGTCCAGATACGGAACGGCGGCCGTGTCCACCACTGCGGTCACCCCCGATGCCCGCGCCAGCTTGTGCAGATGGCCGAGGAGCCCGAATCCCGTGACATCGGTGGCGCACACCGCCCCGGCCGCCAGAGCCGCGGCCGCGGCATCGCGGTTGAGGGACACCATGGTGGCGATCGCCTGCTCGAACCGCTCCCCCGTGGCCTTGTGCCGGTTGTTGAGCACGCCCAGGCCCAAGGGTTTGGTGAGCGACAGCGGGGTTCCGGGCCGGCCCGCGTCGTTGCGCAACAGCCGCGCGGGGTCGGCCAGTCCCGTCACGGCCATGCCGTACTTGGGCTCCGGGTCGTCGACGCTGTGCCCGCCGCCCACATGGCAGCCCGCCTCGGTTGCCACGTCCAGACCGCCGCGCAGCACCTCGCGGGCCAGGTCGAAGGAGAGCACGTCGCGGGGCCAGGCAAGAAGATTGACGGCGAGCACCGGGCGGCCGCCCATCGCGTACACGTCGGAGAGGGCGTTGGCCGCGGCGATGCGGCCCCAGTCGTACGGGTCGTCCACGACGGGGGTGAAGAAGTCCGCCGTGGACACCACCGCTTGGGTGGGGGCACCTTTCTGGGCGGGCAGGGCGACAACGGCCGCGTCGTCGCCGGTGGCCAGACCGACGAGAAGCGGCGTGTCACCCGAGGCGGGCGAGAGAGTCAGTCCGCCGAGCACGTCCTCCAGCTCACCGGGCGGGATCTTGCAGGCGCAGCCGCCGCCGTGGGCGAACTGCGTGAGCCGTACGGGTGTTTCGCGCGTGGTGGTCATTGCGGGGTCTCCAGGAGGGGGTGTCGGGTGCGGCCGCACGGCGGTGCGCCGTGCGCGGAGGGGGATCGCCGTACGGCCTCGTCGAAGCTGTCGCGATCCGGTCCCGTCCGGGATCGCGTCCGGTCCTTTCCGGGATCGCGGCCCGGCCGTGTCCGGGATCGCACGGCCGTGCCGACTCGGCGGTGTGGCCGACGAGTGCTGCGGAGCCTTTCGGGTACCCTCACCAGCGGTGGAGGCGTGTGGGTGCCTGGTGGCCCTCCCGGTCTTCAAAACCGAGGTGCCCGAGGATCTCGGGCAGGCGGGTTCGATTCCCGTCCGCCTCCGCTCTCTAGCTGCAACAATGCAAAGCCCGGCCAAACATGGGCCTAACGCGACTGCCTCCACTCCCCTACCCTCCCCCTCATGGCGAGCATCAGACGGCGCGAACGCAAGGACGGAACCGCGATCTACCAAGTCCGCTGGCTCCAAGGCGGCCGAGGCGGCGACTGGGAGGGCGAGAAGTTCGGCGACGAGGAGTCGGCCGAGCAGTTCAAGAGACTCGTCGACGCACACGGCCAGCAGTGGCCGCCGGGATGGGTCAAGGGCAAGGGCTTCGTCGAGGACCCGGTCCCGCCGGGCGATATGCCTCTCGTCGACTGGGCGCACCGCTGCATCGATCGCCTTACCGGCATCGACGAGCGGACCCGCGGTGACTACCACCGCGACGTGGACAACCATTTCTCGATCATCCGCCACACCGAGCCCTCCGGCCGCGTTGTCGACGCCACCATCTGCAATCTGACTGCGGATGACGTACAGGACTGGGTACGCGCGGAAGAGGCCGGCGAGCGCGATGCGGACGACCCGCAGAAGTGGAAGCGGCGCAAGTCGCACCCTAAGAGCATCGCGAACCGTCATGGGCTGCTGTCGAGCATCGTGCAGGTGGCCGTCGAGGCTGAACCGCCGCTGCGGTCCAAGAACTGCTGCCGAGGGACGCGGCTGCCCCGGGTCGACGATGGCATCGATGAGGAGATGTGCTTCCTCGAGCACGACGAGTACGCGCGTATCGCAGCGGAGATCGCGGATCCGCACGCCCGGGACCTCGCGGACTGGCTCGTCGGCACCGGAATGCGGTGGGGCGAGGCAACGGCGCTTCAGGTCAGGGACGTCAATCTGCACCGGAACACCGTGAGCGTGCAGCGCGCTTGGAAGCGGGCCGCACCCGGCGAGGGAGGACCGTCGTATTTCCTCGGCCCACCGAAGACGAAGCGCGCCCGTCGTGTGATCGCCCTGACGGGCGCACAGATGGACATGCTCCGCCGACGCATGACGGGTAGGAAGCCCGAGGATCTGATCTTCCACACGCCGCTCGGTAAGAGCTGGCGGCATGACAACTTCTGGCGGCGGCGGTGGGTGCCGGCGGTGGATGCGGCGATCGCGAAGGGGTTGCCGAAGCGTCCGAGGATTCACGACCTGCGGCATACGCATGTGTCATGGCTGATTGCGGAGCGGATCCCGCTGCCTGCCATCCAGGCCCGGCTGGGGCATGAGTCGATCACGACGACGGTGGACCGGTACGGGCACCTGGTGCAGGCCCTCGACGGCGAGATCCGCGCCGCCGTCGAGGCTGCGATGGCTGCCCCCGCTCCAACGCCGGGGTTGACGCGAGTCGTGTAGTGCTAGCTGGCCTGTGGGGGCTGCCAGTTCTGTTCCCACAGGCGATTACCCACGATGCTTTGGAGGGCGCTGACCATGTCCTCGCGGGCCTGGGGGCTCATGTGGCCGTGGACGACGAGCCACACGAAGCGATTTTCCTGCTCGACAGGCATGACGACGCGCCCGCCGGGAAGTCGGTCAACGAATTCGATGTCGACCTCGGGCCTTAAGAGTTCAGCTGATGCTCCCCCCGTGGTGCGCTGCTGCGGGGCTGTCGTCCCGCTGTCGTCTTGCATCGATAACCTCCGCGCTCGTCGGTTCCCCCGACGTATTCGTACACCAGTTCGAACACGCGGGCGAAGTGGCCGCTTAGACGCCCCCAGGCAGATCATCGACGATGCCACATTGGGCACTCTGTGACCACAGCAGACCGCTGCGTTACTGAAAGTCGTACTAATCTTCCGACTTGTCGCCCGCTTTACCGCTACTGTGCGTCCTCTTTGCCCGTTCCGTGTGACCGCCTACGCGCAAAGGTCTCAACGATCTCAGTCAGCTGTTCGACCGCTTCGGCATCCAGTTCGCTCACGCGGTGCAGAAGGATGCGCGTCGACTGGTCGCCACTCCACACCGCATCGAAGTCGAGGAACTGAGCCGCCGCGGCCTCTTGGAGGGTCCGCAGCGGGATGCCGAGCCCGACAGAGAGGGCGCGGAGCGTGGCCGGCCGGGGCGCATCGACTGATCCCGCCTTCTCCGCCTTGTTGATCCACGCGTGTTTGACGTCCTCGCCCGTGTCGGGGTCGATGGCGCGCGCGGCAAGGTCACGCAGGCTGATGCCCAGCTCGGCGCGGCGACGCCTGATCAGGTCGCTGAAGTCTGTCCGCGACTCTGCCATGGTGGCTTTCCCGCCCTCTCGCCTCGCGGCGTCATATGACACGTGACTGTCTACGTTACTGGTGTGACTCGGTATCACTTCTAGCAGGCCAGTAGGCAGGCGCGCACCCGCTCGCCGGACGAGTGTCTACGGAAGCGAACAAACTCTCCAGCTTTTCAAGGGAGTTGGCATAATCCATCTTCCGTGTCTTTTTCCGTAGACATCCCGTCTACCTCCGTGTACAGTCGCAGCTGTCCACGCAAACAGACAGTTTGTCTACGGAGGTGACACAAGTGCGTCCGCAGCAGAACCCCATGAAGCTGGTCAGCGCCGAGCTGCTGTGCCTGCTCATGCAGCGGACGGGCGACGGCCGAGAGATCAGCGTCCGCGACCTCGCCGACGCGGCAGGAGTCCACCCCAGCAAGGTGGGGCACCTGCGCACCGGCGCCCGGCAGACCGCCACCGAGGCCGAGGCCAAGGCGATTGCCGGACGGCTCGGCGTCGATCTCTTCGTCCTGTGGGAGCCGACCGGCAGAGCCAACCCGGCACCCATCGAGCCCGAGCACCTCGCGGCGGTGCCGGCATGAGCCGACGCCACACGTACCCCGAGGCCGCGGAGATCCTCCGCGTCGAGGAGACGTGGCTGCGACGGCACATCAAGCAACTGCCGCACAGCAAGAAGGGCCGCGTCGTCACGTTCTCGGACGCCGACCTCGAGCGCATCGACGCCCAGTTCCACCACGAGCCGAGCACGGGCCCGCTGGCGATGGTGCCGGCGCCTGCCCCTGCTGCTGCGGCTCATCCGCTGGCGCACCTGACGCCGTTGCCCTCGCGCGGTACGTCCGTCCGTTCCGGCTGATCCCTGCGCCGAGTGGGCCGCTCCGACTTCCCGGCCCGAGCGACCCCCCGACCGGCGCCCCAACCAAACACAAGAAAGAGGGCCACCGATGGCCACAGAGATTACCTCCCGCACGCCGGACGTCGGACAGATGCGCATCGCGCTCGACGTCATCCGCTGGTACTCGATCCACTTCCCCGAGCTGCCCGCCCCGTACGTGACGCTCAACGCGCACCCGACCCGCACCGTGCTGGGCATCCAGCTGCACGACCAGGCCGCTTTTGAGATGTGGCGTGAAGCGCTGGAGTTCGACGCCGAGCGCGTCGAGCTGGTCAGCGGCAAGGCCTCGTCGTGGCTGCGGCTGGAGCAGGAGACCCGCAAGTTTCAGGTGCCTGTGGAGCTGACGTGCCACGGGATTGAGCACGTGGCCGCGCGCCCGGCCGAGGCATCGGCGGTGGCGGCATGACGCTCTCACCTGTCGCCCGTACCGCGTCGGGCGTGATCCGCGCGGCATGGTCGCAGGGCCGGATCGCCGCCCTGTCGGATCAGGCCGCGGAAGCGCTCGAGTCGGCGCAGCTGCTCCAGTCGCCCGAGACCGCCGACGAGTTGGACCAGCTGCGGACCCGGGTCGCCGAGCTCGAGCAGCTGCTCGACGGCAAGGACAGGACCGTCGACGAGGACCCGATCCGGTACGCGCTGACCGACAAGGCCGAGGCCGTGGCCGGTACGTGCGGGCGGGCACTGTCGACGGGCGAGCCGTGCCCGGATCAGCCGAGGCCGCACCCCGACGTGGACGACGTGACGCCGCGCGTGCGAAAGCTGCGGTGGCTCCTCGCCGGGCAGCGCGCGCAGACGGGCGGTGCCAAGTGACCGTCCTCGAGTGGCTCCTGTGGGCCTCGGTCGTGTGGGCCGTGTTCTTCGCGTACTGCGCGGCCGATGTGCCGACGCTGGTGCAGCGGTGGAAGGCGGGCCACCGATGAGCCCCTTCACCACCGCCGAGAACTACCCCGGCGAACTGGCCATGCTGCGCGGACTCGTCAACGTGCTCCGGGTGGTCGCGCCGTTCCGCGACATGGCCGAGGTGCAGCGGCTCCTCGACGAGCACGCCCGTGACGAGCAGGACGCGTACGCGCAGGTTGGGGAGAAGTGCAGCCGCCCGGCGGCCGATGCCACTCCCGGACCGACGGGCCGCGTCGCGCAGCTCCTCGACGCCATCCGCACCGCACGCGGCAGGTGGACCACCACCCGCGCCCGCCGCTTCTACCGCGACAACGTGCGCGCCCTCGACCACATGCACGACGGGCAGCTCCGCACTATCGCCCGCGGTGACCTCCGCGACCTCGCCGCATGGGGCCATCTCGTACGGCACGAGGAGCCCGGCCGGCAGTTCTACGTCCTCAAGACCCGCAAGGACGGCGCCTGATGCCCGAGATCATCACCCGCCGCGGCTACCTCCTCGCCGCCATAACGGCCCACGGCCGGCCCGTCACCACCCAGTCCGCCGAGCAGCTACTCGTGGGGTCCCCGTGGCCGACGTACGGCCGCCGGACGGCGTGGAAGGACCTGCGGGCGCTGGCCCGGCGCGGCCACCTCTCCGCGGTCGACGTCGCCGGCCGCCGCATCTACCACCTGACCACCAGCACGAAGGACGCCGCCTGATGACGACCGCAGCCCCGGCCGGGCCCACCAGCCCGGCCGCCGGCCGCCCGGTCACACCGACCGGGCGCCTGATCCTTCCGCACACCACACCGCGCGAGGAGTGGCTCGACGCCCGCCGCGCCGGCATCGGCTCGAGCGACCTGCCTGCGGTGATGAACCTGTCCGGGTTCAAAACGCCGTTGCACGTCTACCACGACAAGCGCGGCGCCCTGCCTCACGACGACGAGTTCAGCGAGGCAGCGCACTTCGGCGTCATCTTCGAGGAGCCCCTCGCCCGCGACTGGGCACGCCGCAACCGGACCGTCGTCGAGTCGATCGGTCTCATCGCCAACGAAGCCGAGCCGTGGCAGCTGTGCACCCTCGACCGGCTGTGCACCGAGTGCCCCCTCGACCGGTCCGTACGCTCGCTGTGCGCCCTCGAGGTGAAGACCCGCAATGCGTTCGTCGCGAACCTGTGGCGGCAGGGCCCGCCGGACGACGTCCTCGCGCAGGTGCTGTGGCAGATCCTCGTTACCGGGCTCGACCACATCCACGTCGTGTGCCTGATCGGTGGCCAGGACTACCGGCAGTACACCGTCCGCCGTGACGAGCACGTGAAGTTGGTTGCCTACCTGCACGCCAAGGCCTCTCGCCTCTGGCACGAGCACATCGTCCCCCGGCGTCCGCCGGCCACCACGGGCGAGGAACCCCCGGACGCGCTGCTCGACCTGTACGACCGGCTGCACCCGGACCGTAAGGGCGTCGTCGTCCTCGACCGCGACGGCGACGCACGCGACGCGATGACCGAGTACCTCGAGGCCGTGGCCGAGAAGTCGGCGGCCGAGCGAAAGCGGAAAGCGAAGTACGCGCGGCTCCTCGAGGCCCTCGGCGGGGCGCAGGCCGCGATGGTGCAGGACCGGCCGTTCTTCTCGATCGAGCAGTCCTACCGCAAGACGCCGGATCTCGAGCGGCTCCTCGAGGAGTTCCCCGAGGCCTACCGGGCGTGCGTCGAGGACAAGCCGTTCGACCGCCTTTCCATCCCCAAGTTCGTGCGTGAGGAGTACGCCGCATGACGTCCCTGACCGAGCGCGCCCACATGGCCGCGGACGGCGAGCAGGCAGCGGCCCCGGCCCTGCCGACGTACACCGCGCCGCCTGCCGGCGAGCCCCTGCCGTACCTCGATTTCGAGGACAACGAGGCCTATCCCACGCCCGAGATGGTGCCCGTCCACATCGCGTGGCTGCGGGTGCGGCACGACGTGCGGTCGGTGGCCAAGTCGGACCAGCACAAGGAGAAGGACCGCAACACCGGCCGCGAGTTCGTGAAGTACAACTTCCGCGGCATCGAGGCCGCGCTCAACGCCTTCGGCCCGGCCACGCTGCGGCACGGCGTCAACGTCCTCGCCGTCGACATGTCGACGCAGTACCGCGACACCACGTCGTCGAGGAACAACAAGATGCGCGAGGCCACGATCACCACGACGTGGCAGATCATCGGCCCGATGGGCGACAGCCTGCCCCTACTGAAGTCGGCAGGCGAGTCCCTCGACTCGGGCGACAAGGGCACCGCCAAGGCGCAGTCCCTCGCCCTGCGGGCGCTCCTGTTCAACACCGGCATGATCCCGACCGGCGACCCCGAGCCCGAGGCCGTGCACGTCGAGCGGGGCGAAGCCCCCGTCCGGTCGGCGAACGACTACCGCGACGAGATCGTGAACCCGCAGACGACGCCCGGACGGCTCGAGCAGATCAGCTACGAGCTGCGGCAGGCGAATATGCTGCACGTCGTCGTCCAGAACGAGAGCGGCGACGAGGAGACCCTCGACGCCCTCGGCCGCCGGATCTACACCGAGCGCACCGCCCCCGCCGGGGGTGCCTCATGACCCGCTGGCCCGCCTCCGCCCTGTGCGGATTCGACCTCGAAACCACCGGCCCGAACCCGCAGACCGACCGCATCGTGTCCGCCTGCGTCGTCCACTCCGGACCGATCCGCACCGACCTACAGGTCACCACGTGGCTCGCCGACCCCGGCATCGCGATCCCCGACGCGGCGACCGCCGTGCACGGAATCAGCACCCGCCGGGCCCGCGCCGAAGGCCGCCCCGCTGCCGACGTCGTGGCCGAGCTGGTGGCCGCGCTCGCCGGGGCCGCCAACATCGGCACGCCGATCGTCATCATGAACGCCCCGTTTGACCTGACCATCCTCGAGCGCGAGGCCGACCGGTACGGCATCAAGTCGCTGTTCTCCCGCTCGGTGCCGTACGTCATCGACCCGCGCGTCCTCGACAAGCAGGTCGACCGCTACCGCCGCGGCAGGCGCCGCCTCGAGGACCTGTGCCGCGTCTACGGCGTCAACCTCAAGGGAGCGCACACCGCGAACGGCGACGCCCTCGCCGCGGTCCGTGTCGCCCGGCGTATCGGCCTCTTTCACCCCAAGATCGGCGACACCGACCCGGCCGAGCTGCACAAGCAACAAGCGGCATGGGCGCGCGAGCAAAACGAGTCGTTCGCCCGCTACCTGCGCAACACGCCAGGACGCGAGCACGAGGCCGACGCGGTCAGTACCGAGTGGCCGCTCATCCCCGCGCAGCGCGAGGGCGGTGACGCCTCGTGAACGTCCGCCGCTGCCTGCGTCAGATCGTCGCGCCGACCGGCCGCCGCCGCGCCCCGCGCCGCGTCGAGGAGACCGTCCCGCTCCGCGTCCTCATGCGCCCGCAAGACGCAATGGTCAACGACCTCGCATGGTGCCCGGCCGAGGAACGGAACACGCTGCACGCGTTCTTCCGCCTCGGCGGCCGGCAGTGCTGGACCTGCCGCACCGTCACCGCGCACGACCCGCTCACCAGCACCCCGCCCGCGGGCGGTGCCGAGTGATGGCCGAGACCCTGTTCGACCCGGAGCGTCCGGCCGCCACCGTGGCGGCCGGGCCCCGGCCCACCGTCATCGGCCTCGACATCGCCCTCGTGCTCTCGGGCGTGGCCGGCACCGGATGGACAGACCTCATCCGGACCGGGGACCTGCGCGCCGAGGAGCGGCTCGTCTACCTCGTCGAGCAAGCCGCCTCGTTCTACCGCCGCGCCGACTTCGTAGCCATCGAGGGCCCGTCGTACGGCAGCGCACTCCAGAACGGGCACGACGAGATGGCCGCCGCTCGGTGGGCAATCCGCTGCGACCTATGGCGGCGCGGCATCCCGTTCGCGATCGTGCCGCCCGACTCCCGCACCATCTACGCCACCGGAAAGGCCCGGCATAAGGACCCGGACACCGGACGGAAGCTGACCGCAACGCAGGTCAAGGCCCTCGTTCGCGACGCCGTTCGTGACCGGTACAAGGTGGCGTGCGAGGGCCGCGGCCGATACGACCAGGCCGACGCCTACGTACTGCGCGCGATGGGCCTGCACTGGCTCGGCTACCCGCTCGCCGAGGTGCCGCCGTCGCACGCTCGGGCGCTCGAGGGCGTGCAGTGGCCAACTGAGCCCGTGGCGGTCGCCCGATGACCACCCGCCGACCCGACTACGTGCCCGGGACGCTACTCGACTGGACGAACGGGTCCGTGCACTGGGACTACGACGGGCCCCGCCCTTGCCGCTACTGCGGCGTACCGACCCAACTCCGCGACTCCCAACGGAAACACGCCCACAAGACGTGCGCCGAGGACGCCCTCACCCAACAGGCCGCGGAAGCAGCTGCCGCCTACCGACTGAACGGAACCCGCTGATGGCACTCCACCTCACCGGACTCGGCATCGAAGACGTCGCCGAAGTCGTCGAGTGCCTCCTCCTCGGCGCCGAGCACAGCGCCAGCCACGCCCCCGGACTCGCCGACCGGCGCCGGGCCCTGGCCAACCGCATCGGCGACGCCCTCGACCTCCTGCCCGCCCCAACCACCCGAGAGGAACACCCGTAATGCCCAAGCTCGGACCCGCCGACGTCCCCGAGGTCAAGCTCGACTCGGCCGCCGCGTTCATCGAGAACAGCCTCTCCCGCGAGCAGCGCCGCGGGCTGTTCGAAAAGCCCGGTACCACCTTGTACGCCATCGTCGCCTTCACTTCCAAGAGCTACACGGGGCACGCCGAGGGCGAAGACAAGGACCCGCAGGTCAAGGTCCGCGTGACCGAATGCGAGGTCGCCCGCTCCGACGAGGACGCCGCCGCCCTGGCCGCCGCCAAGCGCGCCATGTGGAGGGGCCGGCAGATCGACGGAACGCTCGACGAGGTTGGCGAGGGCCCACAGCGCCCGGACGACGCCCTCCTCGACGTCACGGCCAGCAAGCCGACCGAGGGCGAGCTGAAGGAGCACAAGCGGCGCGTCGAGGAGCGCCGCCGCGCCGAGTACGTCCGCTAGCCGCCCCGCCGTCCGGGGCGGTCGCCCGCCGGCCGCCCCGGGCCTTGCCGGATCGGTTCCGCAACATCACGAGAGAAGCCTCGAGTTGACCACTGACGACCGCGTGCAGTCCGTCCGCAACGCGTGGACCAACGCCCTACGGGCCGAGGTGCTGCGCGTCGGTCGGACCATCCCCGAAGTGGCGCGCGTCGCCGCGGTCGGCATGTGGATCGCGACGTACACCGACGCCGACGGCTCCAACGCCTTCCCGGCCCGCGACACCCTCGCCACCCTGTCCGGCTGCTCACAGGAGACCGTCACGCGGGCCGTCAAGGTGCTCATGGGCGTTGGGCTGCTCACCCGGAAGCGCCGGCCGAACGCGTCCACGGTCTACCAGCTGCTCATCCCCACCGGCCGCCCGGACTGGGCCGCGCACATCCACCACATGACCGACACCCGGCAGCGTCGCGCCCGCCAGTTGGAGAAGGAACGACTCGTTGCCGAACTCACCCGGACAGCGTCCGCGGACGCCATCCGGACAGCGTCCGCGGTTGGTGTTCCGGACAGCGTCCGCGGCGGGGGTTCCGAACCCTCGGAGGAGGCCCCGGACAGCGTCCGCGGACGCCCCCGGAAAGCGTCCCCGGACGCGGTCCGGACAGCGTCCGCGGCGGGGGTCTACCAGTACCCCCCTACCTCCGGTAGGGACCCACTCCCTGACCACGACTCGGCTGATCACTCACCCAAGCCACAGACGCGCGCGGGCGAGGCCGCCGAGCGAGATCAATCCGAGGCGAGGCAGTTGCCCCGCTGCCCCGAGTGCGCGCAGCCGATCGTCCCCGACCCCCGACGACCGGACCGCACCATCCACGCCGCATGTCAACGCCGGCTCGAGAGGCACAGCGCATGACCGCATACGACCGCCTCATGGCCGAGCAGTGGCCCACCGGCACATTCGGCGACGCTCTGCCACCCGAACCGCCACCACCACCCGAACCGCTGCACTACGTCCCCAGATGGACACCCGACGAGCAAGCCCAACACCGCGCCGACCTCGAACACGCCCTCGACGGGTGGCACTGGGACGACGACCCCCGACACCTCCGCCTCATGACCGACCATCCAGACCAGACAGCCGCATGACCGCCCCCGCACCCGGTTCCGCCGCCCCACGCGCGCAGAGAGGACCAACCCGTGCTCGCCGTCGTCGCGTTCGTCGCCCTCGTCATCCTCACGGCCGGCATGCCCCTCGCCGCGCCCACCGCACGCGCCCGCACGCGCCCCTCGTGGGCCCGCGGACCCATCCGCGCCCACATCCACGCCCGCCGCACCCGGAGACGCTAATGCGCCGCCTCACCCACGCCCTCGCCTGCCTGTACGCCCTCGCCGCCGTAGGCCTGATCCGCTGCGCCATGGACAGCGCCGACAACGGCGCCACGCTGTGGGCCGCGTTCTACGCCGCCGCCGCCGTGGTGGTCAGCGCGGCGATCGTCGAGCACGCCTACCACCGCGACGAGCTGCACACCGCCCGGGTCGCCCTCGAGCGCGCAGCACGGCCGCCCGGACTCAGACCCATCACCCACGAGGTGATCGACGCCGCCCTCACCGCCGCGTGCTGCGAACGCTGGTGGACATCCGCCGGCACCGAACACGACACCGACCACTGCGCACGGAAGGACACCAGCGCATGAGCGACCGCCACACCGTCGACACTATCGACAGCGACGCCCTCGACGCCCTGTACGACCGGCTGGAGCGTGCTGGTCACGCCGTCCGCGAGAACTACCGAGCCTGCGAATCCCTGCTCGAGCAGCTCGAAACGGAAACCAGGGCCAAGCATCGGGCCGTTGCCGCCCGCGACATGGCCAATGAGGGCATGGAAGCAGCCCGGAACCGCGCCGAGCAGGCCGAGGCCGAGCTCGAGCGCATGCGGGACCTGCTCCGCTCGGAGAACGACCGCGCCAACAAGGCCATCGAGCGGGAGACCGTCCTCGAGGGGGAGATCGAGGCGCAGCGGGCCGTCATCGTCCGCGTGCGGCGCTTCGCCTTGCGGTGGGCCACCCTCCGCACCCACGACAGCGCCGAACTCAACGGCACCGAGCAGCCCACCACCTGAGCACGACGAAGGGGCGCGCGCCGCTCGTCAGCCCGGACTCCAGCGCACGCCCCCAAGCGGAGATCACCGTACCGCCCCACGCACACCAGGAGCCACGACGATGACCACCGCCGCCCACCTGACCACCGTCATCCGCCACTGGCCCGACCTCACCGAAGCCCTCGGCGCCGGCAGCGCACCCACCTGGCCCCCCGCCGGCCGCATGAGCGACTACCTGCGCGCCCTCGAGCAGTACGACGACGAGCTGCTCGAGGCCGAACGGCACCGCGCCCTCGCCCTGCGCACCCTCGAGCGCGACCCGTCCCAGATCGGCGAGCGGCCCATCCCCATCCGGCTCACCATCCACGAGACGCTGCGCGTCGTTCGGGCCGCCCTCATCGTCTGCGCCGACCAGATCGCCGGAAGCGTGCAGCGCCCCGTCATGGGCCAACTGCCCGACGGCTACCCCGCAACGGACCGGCGCCGGCGCGAGCTGCTCGTCATGCAGGACCGCCGCGACCCGCGCCGCTGGTCATGGACCGGAGCCCGCCCGGACGCCCCGTACGCCGCGCTGTGGCTCCTCGGCCGCGTCCAGGGCGCGCCCGGACCGTTCCGGCCCCTCACCGGCCCACAGCACGACCACATCGCCGCCGTCGCCCGCGGATGCGCCGAGCGCGTCGAGCACGCCCTCGACGTCGGCGAGCGCACCGCACCACTCGCCCGCCCCTGCCCCGACTGCGGCGGACGCCTCAACCTCCACGGAGGCGCCGGCGCCTCACCCGTCGCCCGCTGCACCCAGTGCGGGCACGTGTGGACCGGGCAGGACACCGCGGCCGTAGCCTGACCGTGGGACCGCTGGCTGAGCCCCGCGCACGCGACCGCAGCCGCCGCCGTCGCCATCGGCCACCACACCTACCTGAGCGACGAACTGCGCGACACCCAATGCACCCTCGAGCGCGCCCTCCGATCTGGCCGGCCAGCATGCGCCCCGACCTCCGGGCTGTCGGCTAGCGACGCTCACAGCCCCCACCCCGTCAGCCTGATGAGTCACCCCCTTCGCAGCCTTCTGCGGCTTTGACGAATGGCTCCGAAGCAACGCGTCCCTGATAGTCGGATGGGAACGTGCCCTCGACCACAGAAAGGGAACGGTTCTCCAATTTCCCTTCGCTCCTGACCCAGGACTCACCGTTTCGGTCAACGAATTTAAACAAGCTGACGACGAGGTCTCCCTGGTAGGGCACTTTCCAGCCCTTGACTTCGCCCTTTTCCGCGATTCCCATCCAAGGAGGGACACCCGAATCCGACTCCTCGCCCCGGACCTCGGGGCTGTACATCAGCGACGCAGCCTCGATCACCGAATCGGTGCAAGGCGGCAGGCTCGGCAACTCCAACCAGAAGAGCACAGGGTCGGGGAAGAGAGGCCAACCGGCGAAATTGACGGGAGGATGCACCCCGCCATTGAAAAGCACGCGTATGTCTGCCACAGGGTCGGCGGACCGATTCATCAGGTGCAGCCGGGCGTCACCGTTCGGTGCGTGGTCTACCCAGTACGAAACAGTCGCTGCCTGCTGACGCTGTTTGTCTGCATCCTGCTCTCGTGAATGGGCCAGTTGATCCGCTGACACTAGGGCACTCCAGATCGTGCCGATGCCCGTGGTCACCAGGCCACCCAGGCTGGCCACGATGGTGACGGCCGCGCCGAGGGTGAGGAGGTTCAGCCCACCCAGTCGACTGCCGGCCTCGGGCTCGTCGGCTCGTTGCCTGGCCCGGACCCGACTGGGGCCGGGGCGGTGCCTGGTCAGGCGCAGTCTGGCTCGTCTCGGTGTTCCGCTGTCTGGCACGCGTGCCCTCCCCCTTGTAGATCCCCGCCCAGAATGACGCAGGGCGGGCGTGGATGGCTCCCGGGAAGGGAGGGAAGTGAGACTTCCGGGCCGTGTACGCGACGAGTCGCGTGCGCGAGCAGGTGGTCTCGCTGTCGCTGCGGGTCACCGGCGACGCAGGTCCAGAGTCAGAAAGTCGCGTCGGTGGGCCCTGAGCCCGTACGAGTTGGCCAAGTTGGAGATGTACATCGAGAACATGGCGACGGCCCCGTCCTCTCCATGGCAGGCGAGACCGTCATCACGCTCGTCGGGAATCTTGTCGCCGACGCCAAGATGCGCTTCACCCCGGGCGGCGTTCGCGACGTTCCGCGTCGCGTCCACTCCCCGCACCTTCGACCGCCAGACAACGAGGGGAACAAGTACGAGACGGTGTTCCTGACCCGCTCATCCGAGGCCTGCGTCCGCTGCGCTTCACCGACGACGGAGGTCCAGGACGGCGGGAAGATCCCCTCATTTCGGCACGCCCTCCCACGAGGAGTTCATCGTCGAGTTCATCAGGTGGGCCCGCGTGGTGTGGGCCGTCGCCGTGCCGACCGGGCAGCACAAGCAATCAGGCTTCTTCTACAAGGACGTGCTGCTCGAGGACGACGAGTCGCAACCCGGTGGGCATGTACGTCGAGAACATCCCGGAGGCCGACTACAAGGGCACCGACATCTTGCGGAAGTTCACGCCTACGCCGTCTCAGCAGAACGGCTACGGCAAGACTGTCGGTGAAGTTCGACGACCCGCCCTTCGGCGAGGTCCACTGCTCACGTGAAACCCGCAGGCCAACAGGCCGGACGTGCCGGGATCTCGCGTCGCGTACGCCAAGGGCTACACCCCAAACCATGTGCCAAGGGCCGATCTCGGTGGCCAACTCCACCCGAAGCTGACCAGGACGTCTGCGTGACGAGCCGTCATTGGTGCGAGCGCCAAGCGCCGTTGGGCTTGACCCCGACCGGCACCTGTTGTCAGTGCAGTGCGTCAGAATGTTCTGCGCGGCCACGCCGCCTCCGGAAACGGTGGCGGCTCCTGGTCCTAACGCAGGGCCACGGCCTCCTCCGGAAACGGTGGCGGCCCCCTGGTCCTACGCAGGAGGCCGCCGACACCGTCAGAAACGTCAACCGAAGGAGGTCAACATCTCCAGCACCAAAAAGTGTAGGCGCTGCCACTGTCAGCGGCCTACACCGAAGACCGCCCGCACCGCCCGCACACACGGCCGGATACGCACCCACCTCGCGGAACGCGGGGCGCGGCGCCACTTCCGGCGACTTCTGAGCACTGCCGGCGACGAGCTCGTGCGTACCGGCGTTAACTTGAGTCTCACCGGGCTGATACCGCTCGTGATTTTCTGGTGGCACCACCACCACTAGACAGCCCTTCCCCCGCTGCCGCGCTCCTACTCACGGCACCGGGCACCCCCGAGGCCCCGTCGTCCCACGCGGACGGCGGGGCGTCGTCACGTCCCATGACGAAAATCCGGAGCCTGCTTTGATCGAACCTGGGACTATCTCGGCATGAGCGACATACCAGCGACTGCGCAGGAGACGGAACTCCTCCTCCACTTGGGGACGATGGTCAGGGACGCCGCAGGCTTGGAGGTCACGATCGAGGCCCTCACCGGCCACGTCATCGCGAGCCACAACCCGCAGTCGGCTGGCGTAAACGGGGAACCCCTCTCCGCCATGCTGCGCAAGTGCCGAGAGGCCGCGCGCCAGGTACCCCGCATCGATGCCGTTCAACTCGAAGACCTCGACAAGCTACTGAACCGCGTGGCAAAGGCCGCCGAGATCCGCAACGCGTACGTGCATGGCGCGTGGGCGCGTGACGCTGACGGTTCGTATCTGGCCGTGCGAGGTAGGCGCGGCCAGACGGAGCTGGTTACCCATGCCGTCTCTCTTGATCAACTAGTTGAGTTGATCAGAGAGATCGGCTGGATCACCGACGGGTTGCTCGAGTGGCTGATCCATGATCTGGACGTCGCCTATGGCACGCCAGCAGACCCGTCGCGCACCTCGGCCCCCCACTGACTTGACCCTCTGAGCCCCACACGAGCGTGCGGGGCTCAGTCGGTCTCGATCCCCAGCTCACCATCTGGCCGGCAGAACGGGCACGCCTCCATGCCCTCGAGCAGCGAGGCCCGCGCACCGTGCGGATCGATCGGCTGCGCCTCGCCCGCGTGCGGGCAGTCGTCCACGTGGATCAGGACGCGCTCCGCGCCCATCGCCTGTGCCCGCTGCTCCACCGTGAACCCCGTCGACCCGCGTCCGCCGCTCGCCGGCGCGGTGAAGGTGGGGAGCGGCCTAGGCTGGCCGCCGCCGCTACTGCGGGTGTTCTTTCGGCCGCGGGGCCGCTCGGGCTCGGCGGGCGGCGACTTCGGATCGGCAGGCGACCCGCCCTCGGCTCGGGCCAGCGCCTCCCGCACGGCATCCCGCTGCATCCGCAGGTAGATGCCCACCGTCTCGTTCTCCACGTGCCGCTCGTCCAGCCACGCCAAGATCGCGCGCAGGCGGTCCGGATCAGGTGGCAGCTCGGGCATGCGCCGAGTGTAGGCACGGGCGGGGCGTCTGCGATGCTGGGGACGTGGACGAGCCCGGCCGCTACCGCGTCACCCTCACCGTGGAAGACCAGCGCGTCATGGACGGCTGGTGGGACAGCGAGGCCATCGCACGTAAGAAGTGGGCGACAACGGTCGGCCAGTACGGCCGCGACGGATCGCACGTCATCCTCGTCGACACCGAGACGGATCAGGAGCTGGCCACCTGGCCGAAGCCTGCGGCCAGCCCCGAGCCGTAGCCCCAGGTCAGGCCGACGCCAGCTCCGGATGCCGGGCCTGCTTCTTCACATCTGCCTCGACGTCGTACCGCGCCTTCTCCTCGACCTTCGCGTACTCGGTGATCGCCGCTTGGACGTCCCGCGCGAGGTCACGCCAGGCGCGCCACGCGGTCTCGTACGTCTCGGTCTGCTGCTCGCTCCACGTCTCCGCAGCCGGGGGCCCGTACTCGTCTCGGAGCTGTTCGATCTGTGCCTGCGCCTGGTCGGCGGTGCACTGTTTCTCCACGAGTTCGTCAAGGGTGTGTTCCACGTGGCTGGACCTTACGCCCGGGGTATGACACCGCCCCCGTCTCCGTCGAGGCGGGGCATGGCTCCTGGCGGCTACTCCTCGGCCTGCGCCGCCCGCGGCCGATCCTTCCCTGACCCGGTGTAGCCCCGCTCGATGTCCTGCACCGTGGCCAGACCCACACCCAGCGCGGCAGCGATCTTCCGGTATGAGACGGGCGGATTCTGCGCGCGCATCTCGAGCACCACCCCGCGGCGCATCTCCCGCCACCGCTTTCCGCGCTCCGCCTGATCGGCCATCACCTCGCCGATCGCCTTGGCGCGCTCCAGCGGATCAGGCATCGCCTCCACGGCGTCCATGGCGTCGATCACGCGCTGAGCCTCCTCGGTCACACCCGGCCTCTTCTCCTCGGGCGGGCCGCTTGCCGCGAGTGTACGGGGCCCCGTACAGTCTCAGGAAGTAGCCCGCGCTACTACGCACAACGGCCCCGTCCCGCTGAGTTGGCGCTCCGGGACGGGGCCAGGTGCCCACCTCAACCACGACGAAAAGGCAGGCCCCGATGGGCAACCGTACCGACAGGCCGCCCGAGCAGCCCACCCCCGTCGCCGACGACGCGCACGCGACCGCGCCCGAACTCCTCGGCCGCGCCGCAGTCGACTACGCCGACGCGCAGCACCGCCGCGAGCAGCTCTCCGGCGAGGACCGCGTCCACGGCAACGAGTCGGGGAGCGCAGCCTGATGCCGGACACCTTCGGCGGCGAGTGGCACCGCCCCACGAGCCCGCAGCGCGGCCACTCCCGCCGCCAGCTGCAAGACCGCGCCTCGTACGACAACCAGCCCGCGAACGACTGCCTGTCGTCGCTGTTCTTCCTCTCCATCCTCGCTACCGCCGCAGTGGCCAGCATCCGACGGCGCAATTAGCCCCACCGACCGGCCGGGCCCCGCGAAAACTCCCCCGCGGGGTCCGGCCATCTCTTTGGAGCAGCCATGAGCACCCCGACAGACGACGCCACGCGCGCCACCGTGCGCCAGCTCGCCGCCGAGGACATGAGCCACCGCGCCATCGCGCGCGAGGTCGGCATCCACCACAGCACCGTGGCGCGCATCCTCCGCGCCACCGACGAGCCGGACGCGCCAGCCACCGCGCCACAGGACGCGCCACCCACCGCGCCACCCTCGCCGACCAGCGGCGCACCCCGCGCGCCACGGCTCATCCACGAACTTCCGCCGTGGCTCATCCAGGACCTCAACGTCCTCATCGACGCGCGCACCGGCCGGCTGCCCGCACCGGTGGCGCGCGCCATCCACACCGCCGCCGAGGCACGCCGCGCCACCATGCGCGCCAACCTCGAGCGCCAGGACCGCCACGACCCCACCGCGGCGCAGTAGGCGGCGCGCCATGCTCCTCGCCGCCGCGTTCGCCCTCCTCGCCGGGCTCGCCCTCCTCGGCCTCTGGCTGCTCGACCCCCGCACCGTGCCGCCCATCTCCGGCACGTGCGCCCTGATCCTCACCGTCGCCGCGCTCGCCGTGGCCATCGTCCGATAGGACCCCAACCGTGCCGTACATGGCCGTCAACCTCGGCGGCGTCGCCCTCGGCGTCGCGATCGTCCTCGTCTACCTGCTGCGCTGGGTCCTGAAGGAGAAGCGCCAGCCCGCCGCCCTCATCCCGTTCGTGTTGGCGCACCTCTACGGCATGCTCGCCGCGCTCGCCGCGCTCGGCACGTGGTCAGCGCTCGGCGCCGGCACCTGGGTTGCCCTGTGGGCCGCGAACGTGGCCGGGTACACCGCGCTCGTGTGGGGTGTTGGCGGCAGCGCCCCGGACGTGACCCGCGCGCACCAGCTCGCCCTCACTCCCGGCGGGTACGTGATCGTGTTCCTGCTGACCGCGGTACTCCTCGCCCTGTGGAAGTGGGCGCCGAGGGTGCCGAACGCGAAGCTGTTCGCTGGCGTTTTCAGCGGGATCGCGGTCGCCCTGTCCGGGAACGTGGCCGGCGTCGCCGCGGTGCCGCTCGGCTCCTCGGCGAACATGCTCGGCGCCCTGTTCACGCAGGCTTTCGCATGAGCGACACCGAGACCGAGCCGACCGCCGAGCCGGGGGAGCCGGGCCCCGGGGCGCAGCGCGCCGCCCGCATCACCCTGTACGCGGTCGGCGCGCTCGCCATGTGGGGGATCGTCGCCGCCCTGCCCGAGGTCGCCTATGTGGTCGTCGGGGTACTCGGCTGCCTCGCCTGGCAGCGCACCCGAGCATGGTGGGCACACCGCCGCGCCGCCGCCGACGAGGCGGAGGCCGCGCCGGACGTCGTGGCCGCACTGTGGGCAGTCGCCGGCACCGGGCGGAACGTGCTCCTGACCGAGCTACGAAACGAGCTCGGCGTAGGCGATACGAAGGTTGTACGCGCGCTCCTCGGCGAGGCGGGCGTCCCGGTCAGGTCGGGCGTGCGTACTGTCGCAGGGAACGGACCGGGCGTACACAGAGACGATCTGCCAGCCCTTCCCCTACCCCGTTCAGCTCCTCCTGAGAGCGGTGTTGGCGCAGTTCAGGAGCCAACGCCAACACCAACAACAGAGCCCCTCGGCCTCGCCGGGGTAGTGGTCAAGGACGGCAGCGAGACCTCCCGTCGCTACCGCGTCCGATGACCGGGTCCCGCCGCGTCACTCATCCCCCCTGTCGCGCGGCGGGGCCCTCCTGCGTCATCCTCAGCTCATGCCTGCCGCGCTGCGCTTCACCGGGGACGACAAGGACATGACGCTCGAGGAGCTCGCCGACTTCCTCGAGGCCGCTCGCCGCGCGGGCGTACCGAAGACCAACCCGGTACGCGCCGAGCTGTCGACGAGCGGCAAGATCAAGCAAGTTGAGGTAGCGCTCGCCGAGGACGACGACTGACGCCGCCGTTTGACATCGCCTGGAAGATAAGCCCATGAGCGAACGCTTCAGCTATAGCGGTTCGGCCACCATCGCAGGCGTGCCGGTCCCGAATGTCGTGCTCCAGGAGGACGCCCCGGATGGTGGGCTGCGGTCATGGCGGGGCTTGGCGTCCTTCAACGTGGCCGAGGCACCCGAGGGTTTCCCGGGGGAACTTGACACCGGTGGCCCTGTGCCCGTTGAACTGCACGACGGGCGCACGGGCGAGGTCCTCGTGAGGGGTATCGGCTTCAATGGGGGCCGGTGGACCGTTGATCTCCTCGGTACCGGCCCCGCTCCGCAGTGACCGTCTCCCTACGCACGTAGTTGCATTCCGTGTGATCTTGTCGCATCCTGGCCCCACGTCCGGCGTGCCTGGACGCGGTCGCATCACCGCGCGGCCCCCGCCTCCACCCGGGGGCCGTTCGCATTCCCCGAGACTCCGCGCAGGGCACATCCCGATCGCTCACACCGTGCGGGTTGCTGCTGGCCGCTCGCCCTGCGCGGACCCAACGTCACAACACGGCCACAGCGCCCATATACGCCCTCCGCGCGGCGCATGATGCCCAGCAACGCCAGCAGACCATGGGGGGACCATGCGCACCCGCGCCACCATCACACTCGCCGCCGCCGTCCTGCTCCTAGCCGTCACCGGCTGCTCGTCCAACGACAGCAGCGACGACGCCGCGCCCGCGTCGAGCAGCACAGCGAGCAGCACAGCGAGCAGCCCGGCCGCCGAGGAGCCGACGACGGACGACACCGCCAGCCTTGTGCAGGCCGTGAAGGACTACACCGCCGCCCTCTTCAGCAGCAGCAAGAGCGGATACGACGCCCTGTCGGCCCGCTGCAAGAAGCAGATGACCAAGACCGAATGGATCGCGACGGCCGAGCAGGCGCACCAGCAATACGGCAGCCAGAAGGCGACCGGCGTGAAGGTCGATCAGCTTTCCGGTGACCTCGCGCGCGTCAGCTACGGCGCCGGGAACATCCCGCAGTTCGAGCGTGAGGCGCAGTCGTGGACGCGCGAGGGCGGCACGTGGCGCTGGGACGCGTGCCCGTCGACGAACTGACGGCGACCCGCAGCAGTAGCCACACCCTGACCGAGGCCCGACCGCACCGTCCCGCGGCCGGGCCTCTCGCATGCCCGGAGGTGACCCGTGACGCAGCCCAACCAGTACCGCGCCCCGGTCACCGAAGCCGACTACGCGCGCGTACGCGAGCTGCACGCCCAAGGCTTGGGCCGCAACGCCATCGCCCGCGAGATCGGCCGCGCCCAGCGCACCGTGAGCGTCATCGCCGCCGAGCTCAACCTCAGCTTTGACACCGCCCTGACCGAGGACGCCACCCGCGCCCGCGTCGCCCAACTCGCCGCGCTCCGCGCAGACACCGCCCTCGACCTCCACCTCGACGCGCTCAAGCTCACGCAAGCGATGTGGGAACCCGCGAAGGTCTTCAACATCGGCGGCAAGGACAACACGTACACCGAGCACGACGTCGACGAGCCGCCCGCCCTCGACAAAAAGGCGCTGATGACCGCGGCCGGCATCGCCCTGGAGAAGTCCCTCAAGCTCGTGCCGCCCGCGGACGACGCCGGCGCCGACGATGCCCGCTCGATGCTCGGCCAGCTGATGCGCGGCCTCAAGGCGGCGTACGACGGGGCCGCCGACGAGGAGGCGGAAGGTGAGTCTCCTTGACGCGCTGCCGCTGTCCCGGAAGCAGATCGTGTCCGTCGTCGAGGCCGAGGCGCGCATCAACGCGTGGGAGGGCTCGGTTCGGTCCGGGAAGACGATCGCCTCACTGCTCCGCTGGCTGATCTTCGTGGCGACCGCGCCGACCGGCGGAGAGCTGGTCATGGTCGGCCGCACCCGCGACTCCCTGTACCGCAACGTGATCGGCCCGCTGATGAACCCGGAGCTGTTCGGGCCCCTGGCCAAGCTGATCAAGTACAACAACGGCGCGCCGATCGCGTACATCATGGGCCGCGCCGTCCACGTGATGGGCGCCAACGACGCCAAGGCCGAGCCGAAGGTGCGCGGCATGACCTGTGCCGGGGCGTACGTCGACGAGGCAACGACCCTGCCCCGCACGTTCTTTGATCAGCTGGTGGCGCGCTGCTCCGTCAAGGGCGCGAAGATCTTCACGACGACCAACCCGGACAACCCCGGGCACTGGTTCCGTAAGGAGTACCTCAAGCGGCCGGCCGAGACCCGGCTCCGCTCGTGGCACTTCACCCTCGACGACAACCCGTTTCTTGACCCCGAGTACGTCGCGTCGCTCAAGTCGACGTACACGGGGCTGTTCTACCGGCGGAACATCCTCGGGCACTGGGTGCAGGCCGAGGGCGCCATTTACGACGCGTTCGACGAGCAGCGGCACGTGGTCGCCGACCTGCCGCACATCGTGCGCTGGCTGTGCGACGCGATCGACTACGGCACCACCAACCCGTACGCGGACTTGCTGATCGGCCTCGGCGTCGACCAGCGCCTGTACGTGGTCAGTGAGTACCGGTGGGACTCGCGGGCGCAGCGCCGCAAGATGACCGACGCCGAATACTCCGCGGCGCGCCGCCGCTGGCTCGCCGGAGTCGTCCAGCCGCAGTCCAACGTCCTCGGCGTCCAGCCGGAGTGGACCGTCGTCGACCCCTCGGCAGCGTCGTACATCGAGCAGCTGCACCGCGACGGCGTGGCCGGCGTGACCGCCGCGGACAACACCGTCTTGGACGGGATCCGCACAGTGAGCTCCCTGTTCGCGGGCGACCGGCTGCGCATCCACCCGTCCGCGGCCGGGCTGATCGAGGAAATCCCGGGTTACTCCTGGGACAACGAGAAAGCGGAGAAGGGCGAGGACGCCCCGATCAAGTTGGACGACCACTCCTGTGACGCGCTCCGGTACGGCGTCCGCACGACCGAGGCCCTGTGGCGGCCACACATCCCGATGCTGCTGGAGGTGGCCGCGTAATGCCTCTGCCCACTGCTGAGACCCCGTGGCCGCCCGTAGACCCGCAGGTGCAGACGTGCCTCGCGGACTGGGATGCCTGGTACTCCGCCGACCCCGACCGGCTCGAATTCCGCTACCAAAACCGCGGATACCGCGAGCCCGTCGACCGGCCCTCGCAGTTCCGCGGCGGCATCGTCGGCCGCATCGCCCGCTGGTTCTGGGGTAACCCCACCACCCCGGGCGAGAAGCGCACCAAGCTGCACGTGCCGCTCGCCGGGGACATCGCGCGCACGTCCTCCGAGCTGCTGTTCTCCGAGCCGCCCAAGCTGCTCTCCGGCCGCACCGGCACTCAGGACCGGCTCGACGAGCTGATGAACGGCGGGCTACAGCCGGCCCTGTTGGAGGCGGGCGAGGTGGGCGCCGCCCTCGGGGGCGCGTACATGCGCGTCGTGTGGGACGAGAGCGTGTCGGACCGGCCGTGGATCGACTCCGTGGCGGCAGACCGCGCCATCCCCGAATTCCGGTACGGCCGGCTGTCCGCGGTGACAATCTGGACCGTCGTCGAGCAGGAGGACACCCGCCGTGTCCTGCGGCACCTCGAGCGCCACGAGCGCGGCGTCATCTTCCACGGCCTGTACGACGGTTCGCTGACGTCCCTCGGCCGCCTGGTGCCGCTCACCGAGCACCCTTCCACCGCGCCGCTCGCCAAGATGGTTGACCGTGAGGGCGCCATTCAGACGGGCGCGCCGAAGCATCTGACCGCGTCGTTTGCTCCCAACGTGCGCCCCGCGCGGGCGTGGCGGCACATCCCCACCGCCGCGTACTGGGGACAGTCCGACTATCAGGGCATCGAAGGCCTCATGGACGCCCTCGACGAGACGTACTCCAGCTGGATGCGGGACGTGCAGAACGGCAAAGGCCGCGTGGTCGTCCCGAACTCGATGCTCGAGTCCCAAGGACCGGGCCAGGGCGCCACCTGGAACGAAGAACGCCGGATCTTCTCCGGGCTGAACATGCTGCCGCGGCCGGGCGACCCGAACCCGCTGACGGTCGTGCAGTTCGCGATCCGCGTCCAAGAACACCGCGACACCTGCGCCGAGCTCATCGAGCAAGCCGTCCGGCAGGCCGGCTACTCCGCGTCGACGTTCGGAGTGACCGGCGACGGATCAGCGGTCACCGCAACGGAGATCCGCGCCCGTGAGCGGCGCAGCATGTCCACCCGCGGCCGTAAGGCCTTGTACTGGGGGCCTGCGCTGTCGGACATCACCGCGGCGCTCCTGGCCGTTGAGGCGGGCGACCGGTTCCGTGTGAAGGGGCTCGACCTGAACGAGGCGCCGGACGTCGAGTTTCAGGACAGCATCAGCGAGAGCCCGAGCGAGCTGGCCACCACCGCGCAGGCGCTGCGCACTGCGGAGGCCGCATCCACGGAGACCCTCGTGCGCATGATCCATCCGGACTGGGACGACGCCCGCGTGCAGAAGGAAGTCGACGGGATCAACTCCGAGAGTGGCCGCGCGGTCTCCGATCCGACGCAGACCGGAGTCGAAGGGGGGCCGCCCGATGCCGGTATCCCCAGCGATGGCGGAGGATCTAGCGGCTGAAGTCGCCAAGCTGTACGAGGACGCGGAGGCGGCGCTCCTCGAGCGGCTCGCCGCGGCGCTCGAGGCGGACATCGAGTCACCGCAGTGGGCCCGGCTCAAGCTCGCCTCGATCGGCAACCTGCGGACCGCTGTCGAGACCGTCGCCGAGGCGCTGCAACAGGACACCGACGGCGCCGTACGGCAGGCCCTCGTCGAGGCGTACAACCGCGGCAGGCAAGCCGCCGTCGCCGAGCTCGGCGCGCTCGACATCGGCCGCGAGCTGGTGGCCCGCCGCACCCTGCCGAACGCGCCCGCAGTCGACCGGCTCGCCGCATCGATGGCAGACGACACCCGCCCCGTGTACCAGCGGATCACGCGGGCCGTCGTCGACGCGTACCGGCGCGTGGTGGCGCGCGTCTCGGGCGCGGTGCTCCTCGGCACGATGACCCGGCGACAGGCAGCACAGCGGGCCCTCGATCAGTTCGCGAACAGAGGGATCACAGGGTTCGTCGACAAGTCCGGCCGCTCGTGGGACATGGCCGCGTATGCGGAGATGGCCGTTCGCTCGGTCACCGCGCGGGCAGCTGTCGAGGGCCACATCGACGCCCTCGCCGAGATCGGCGTGGGCCTGGTCATCGTCTCCGATGCGCCGCTGGAATGCCCGCTGTGCCGCCCGTGGGAGGGCGAGGTGGTCACCCTCGCCGACCAGCACGGGCCGCACACCGTGCGCGCCGAGCACGCCACCGAGGACGGCCGCACCCTCGCCGTGCACGTCGCCGGATCGCTCCTCGAGGCGCGCGCGGCCGGGCTGTTCCACCCCAACTGCCGCCACTCCCTGTCCGCGTACCTGCCGGGCGTGACCACCCGCCCGCAGGCGCCTCCGCACCCGCACAGGGCCACGTACGAGGACACCCAGCAACAGCGCTACCTCGAGCGGCAGGTGCGGACGTGGAAGCGGCGCGCCGCCGCGGCGATGGACGACACGGCCCGCCGCAAGGCCAACGCGCGCGTACGTGACTACCAAGCCCGCATCCGCGAGCTGACCGACCGCAAGGGACTGAAGCGGAAACCGGCCCGCGAGCAGATCGGCGCCGCCCGCTGATGTCAGGCGTCTGGCCCGCCGTCCCCCGTCACTTGCTCCCAGGCGTGAGGACCGTAGGCCACCTCGAGGTATGCGCCTCGATTGCTCGTGTAGCCCTGCTCATCGACGTGTTCGACGGTGCAGTACACGCACAGGACGCCGCTGGCGAGCACTCGGTAGGTGTACTCCGAATACGAGGGCCTGGCGGGTTTCTCGTCCTGCCAAATCGCGGGCTCGTCGCGGCCAATGAGCCTGATCTCAACGGTCATGCGCCGAACCTAGCCCAGCCGCCTCCTGCGGTGGGGGCTTTCATGCTTCCCCGCACCCGCCGTACGGCGACCGCCGGACGGCCTCGGAAGGGAGTCCCGTGATGGCCACGAAGTTTGACCGCCTCGTCGCCAAGCTGACCGCGCGCGGCGCGCGTGATCCGAAGGCCCTCGCCGCGTGGATCGGCCGCAAGCAGCTCGGTAAGGCGGCATTCCAAGCGAAGGCAGCAGCCGGGCGCCGCCGCGCCGGCCACTGAGGGGAGGCACGGTGGGCAAGGCGTTCGTGGCACAACTGGCCAGGAAGGGCGCGCGCGACCCGGAAGCCCTCGCCGCATGGATCGGCCGCCACAAGTACGGTCGCAAGGCATTCCAGCGGCTCGCCAAGGCCGGCCGTGTACGCGCCGAGCAGCACCGCGAGCTGTTGGGCCGGGTACGTCCCGAGGGCCGTATCGCCTCCGACCTGACCGGGTTCTCAGACGACGAGCTGGGCCGCTCCCTGAACGACCTCTCCCCGAGCGAGGCGCTGCGCGTTGCGGCCGAGATGGACCGCCGCGACGTCGCCGCAGGCCTGCCCGGGGCAAGGCGGGACCTGATCGGCCTCCCGGATGAGGAGCTCGGCCGCCGCGCTGGCACCGCTTCGGGTGAGGAGCTGGCCGCGATCGCCGCGGAAGCCGACCGCCGGCAGCTGGTGTCCGAGCTGTTCCCCGATGGCGCCCTCACCGCGGACCTCGGCAGCGTCGACGAGGGCCGGCTCGGCTGGGCCATCCGCTACGCCAGCCCCGACGAGGCCGAGCGGATCGCCGCGGAGATGGACCGCCGGCACCCGCCCGTGCCGCTCCACAACGCCCACGGCGCCGATACCGTCGAGGGACAGCAGGCGGACCGGGCCGCGCTCGAGGAGGCGCTCGGCTCCAACCCCGACGACTGGGCGCAGCTCGCCGACGACCACCCGGACCCGCACGCGGGCATGTCCTCGACGGAACGGTGGATCGCCGAGCGGGAAGCGGAGCAGCAGTCCTCGCAGGGCGCGTACTCGCGCGCGGAGATTCGCGACATGTACCGCGAGCACGTGTGGCACCAGATGCTCGCCGCGGACGAGGCCGTGAACGGTTACCTGTTGAACCGCCGGGCGCGGGCCGCGGGAGTCGACGTGATGAGCCTGTTTACGGGCCCGTCGCACGTGGCTTTCGCGCGCGCGTCGGAGGACCTGAAGCGCTGGTGGCAGGACCACCCGCGCACTACGCTCGCCGAGTACGAGGAGCAGATCACCGGGCAGCGTAGCCACGCAGGTAACACCGCCCGTGCAGCCCGCTCGGATCAGCAGAACCGACTATGACGGGGGACGTGATGGGCCCGCGCGAACAGCTCGTGAAAGCGCTCAACGAGGGCGCCGCAGCCGCACGCCAGGGCGCCAGCGTCACCACCTGCCCGTACCCCGCGGGCGACCTCCGGCGCTCAGCTTGGGTGCGCGCGTACGCCAAGAATCGGCCGCTGCCGGCCGAGTAGGCATCGACCGCGTCACCCTCGAGGGCCCGCCATGTGCGGGCCCTTTCGCATGTCCACGGCCCGCCTGGCGCGGGCCTTCACCTCTGCCCCTGGAGGGCACACACCATGCACAAGCGCACTCTCGCCCGCGCGCGCCTTGACGGCGCCGGATGGGCACACCCCTACGGACACGGCCCGTTCTCCCCGGTCTACGCGGACGGCGGCGACGGCGACGACTCCAGCGGCGGCGATACCGGCGGGACTGGTGACGGCGGCACTGGCGGAGCAGGCACCGGAAGCGGCTCGGCGAACCCCTGGGAAGGCTTCCAGTGGGACGGCAAAGTCGACTCCCTGCCGGACTCCGTGGCAAAGGTCATCCGAGACGCACGCGAGGAAGCCGGCAAGGCACGCACCACGGCCAAGGCGAACGCGGCCAACGATGCGCGTCAGGAGCTCCTCGCCACGATCAGCAAGGCGATCGGCCTCGACAGCGGGGAGAAGCTCCCGACAGCCGAGGAGCTGACACAGCAACTCGCCACGTCCACCGGCCAGCTCACCGCGGCGCAGGAGGACGCCCTCGCCGCCCGGATCGAGCTGTCCGTGTGGCGCACCGCGCAGCGGCTCGGCGCCAACGCGGACGCGCTCCTCGACTCCCGCGCGTTCGTCGACAAGATCGACTCGCTGGACGTCGACCCGACCGACCTGGCCGCGTTCACCACCGCTGTAGAGCAGCAGGTGACCGCCGCACTCCAGGCCAACCCGGGACTACGCGCCATGCAGGGGCCGGGCCGATCCGGCGCCGACCTCGGCGGCGCGGGCGGATCCGGGGACCAGGCGACCTCGCTCGACAAGCAGATCGCCCAAGCGCAGGCCGACGGGGACACCCGCCGCGTCCTGGCGCTGAAGACACAGCAACTCCGACAGATCAACGCTTAGGGCGGCAGGCTGACGGCCGCGCCCTCAACCCTTGAGAGGACACCATGGGTGCAGTAGCAGGGCAGGGCCTCACCTATAACCTGCCGAACTTTCACGGCGAGCTGTACACGGTCACGCCGACGGAGACGCCGTTCCTGTCCGCGATCGGCGGGCTGTCCGGCGGCAAGCGCACCAAGTCCGTCGAGTTCGAGTGGCAGACCGTCGACCGTCGCGCGTCGGTCCTGAACAACAGCGTCGTCGAGGGCGCTGCCGCTCCGGCGGGCGTGGCGCGGTCCCGCTCCAACGTGAGCAACGTGGTGGAGATCCACCAGAGCGCGGTGGAAATCTCGTACACCAAGTCGGCGGCGTCCGGCATGTACGGCGGTATCAACGTCGGCATGGACGACAACCCGGTGAACGACGAGCTCACGGCGCAGATCAATGCTGAGCTCGAGTCGATGGCCGTGGACGTCGAGCTGTCGTTCCTGTCCGGCGTCTACGCCAAGCCGGGGACGAACGCGACCGCGCGGAAGACTCGCGGAATCCTGTCGGCGATCGCGACGAACGTGAACGCGAACGCGGGCACCGGCCGCGCCCTGTCGAAGACGATCGTTGACTCGCTCCTGTCGACGATGTTCAACAACGGCGCGAAGATGCCGCAGGCCTCGACGGTGTTCATGACCGGCCCGGCGCAGAAGGTGAACCTGTCCAACCTGTACGGGACGGGCAGCCTCAACCAACCGACGATGACGAGGAACATCGGCGGCATCGCCGTCGACACGCTCGTGACGGACTTCGGAACGTTCGGCGTCATGGTCAACCGGTGGATGCCCGCCGGGCAGATCGCGGTCCTGGACCTGTCCGTGTGCGCCCCGGTGTGGCTGGAGATCCCCGGCAAGGGCTTGCTTTTCAGCGAGCCCCTCGCCAAGACCGGCTCGTCGGAGAAGTGGCAGCTGTACGGCGAGGTGGGCCTCGAGTACGGGCCGGAGAACTACCACGGGCTCATCAAGGACCTCACGTAAGGAGACGCCACGTGGCGACGTTCCAAAGCAGCATCTACCCGGGGCTCACCCTTCAGGACGATGACGGGATCTGGGCGGCATTCGCCGGCGGACGGTTCGAGACCGACGACGAGGCGGTCGCCGAGCGTCTGCGCGCCCTGCCGGAGTCCGAGGGCATCACAGAGACCAGCCCGGACGGCGATCCGGGCGACCAGGACCCGCCTGTGGGTGGCGGTGGTGAGGGGAGCGGCAACGGGCCGGAGGACGTGAAGCCTCCGGCCCGTTCCGCGTCCAAGGCCGATTGGAAGGCCTACGCCATCACTCAGGGCATGGGCGAGGACGAGGCGGACAAGGCCACGCGCGACGAGCTGGCCGCGACGTACGCGGACGGGGGCGGTGACTGATGGCCCTCACGCGCACGCGGGTGGAGGTCAAGCTCGCCACCACCCAGACCAAGCCAGATGACCTGTCCGTCCCGCAGGACGCGGTGGACTACCTCAAGGCCCTGTCGTTCGCAGACGGGGCAGGCGCGGGCGCTGCGAACCTGATCTTCCACGATCAGCGGACCCTCGCCGCGTCCGGCACCGAGAATCTCGACCTGGCCGGCGTCCTGTCCGACAAGTTCGGGCAGTCCCTCACGTTCGCCCGGATCAAGGCCGTGCTTGTGGCCGCAGCCGGGGCGAACACGAACAACGTCAACGTCACCCAGCCCGGGACCAACGGTGTGCCGCTGTTCCTGGCCGCTGGTGACGGTGTCGGCGTCCGTCCGGGCGGCATGTTCCTGTGGGTGGCGCCGGACGCCGCGGGCGCCGTCGTCACACCGGGCACCGGGGACCTGCTCACGGTGACCAACTCCGCGGCCGGCACGTCGGTGACATACGACGTGCTGATCCTCGGCGCAGCCACGTAAGGGGGTGCCCGGTGGCACGGAACTACGCCACATCGGCGGACTACCAGACGTACACCGGGCAGACCCCGCCCGCGAACATCGAGGCGCTGCTCGCCGACGCATCCCGGATGCTCGAGGCGGCCGTGTTCCGGCTGTGCTGGTACGAGGTGGACGGCGACGGCTACCCCTCCAACAGCGCGGTACGTAGCGCGTTCATGGACGCCGTATGCGCGCAGGCGCGGTGGTTCGACGAGGTGGGCGACTCGACGGGCGCGGCGGTGGCCGGCTGGACGAGCGTGTCTCTCGGTGGGGCGAGCCTGTCCCGTGCGGGCGGGGACGTGACGGGGAACGCGTCGCCCGCACGGGAGATCGCCCCGGGCGTGCTGGACGCGCTCGCGGGGATCGACCTGACGCCGGACATCTTCCGTCTCGGGGAGGTGGTGTTCTGGTGAAGCTGCCCGCGCTGTGGCTGCGGCACGAGGTGACCGTGGAGCCGTACGAGGGCGACAGCGCGAACGGGCCCCTGTACGGCGCCCCGGTGGCGGTGCGCTGCTTCCTCGACGAGCGGACACGCCTCGTGCGCGCGGGCGACGGGCGCGAGGTCACCTCCGGCGCCACGGTCTACTGCCGCTTGGATGCGGTCACCGCGCCGCCGGAGTCCCGCGTCACCCTGCCCGGCGGCCGAACAACCACCGTCATCGAGCAGGTGCCGCACGACGGCGGCGGGCTGCCCACCCCGGACCATCTGGAGGTGCAGCTCGTATGACCCAGTACACCCGCTTCCGATTCGACGGCCAACGGCAGTGGACGGGGCGCGGTTGGCGCCTCGCCTCCGACGGTTTGCGGCGGGGCCTCGAGCACGTCCTCGCCGAGTCCCGCAAGCTGGTGCCGCTGGATGAGGGCACCCTCGAGCGGTCCGGCCGCGTCGACGTCGACGGCCTGGACGGCGCCGTGTCCTACGACACCGTGTACGCCCGCAGGCAGCACGAAGAGTTGACGTGGCGGCACCTGCCCGGGCGCAGCGCGAAGTACCTAGAGATCCCGATGAACCGGGAGCGCGCCGTGGTGCTTCAGTTGATGGCGGTCCCGCTGCGGAGGTGGCTCCGTGGCTGACCTGCTGGACGGGATCGCCCGCCACCTCGACGGCAAGGGGCTGCTGTCGTACCGGCCCGCGGCCCCGGGCGGGGACTGCTTCCTCGAGTCGATGCCCGGCACCCCGGACGAGGTGATCGTGTTGACGCTGTACGGCGGTCCGGAGCCGGACTCGCGGCTCGGCTACGACGAGCCCAACCTCCAGGTACGCGGGCGCGGCGGGCAGGACCCGCGTGTCTCCCGCGGGCGCGTGCAGGCCATCTACGACGAGTTGCATGGCCTCGGCCCGATCACCCTGCCGGACGGCACCGAGCTGATCCTGTGCGTTGCCACCCAGCCCGGCGCGGCCTCGATCGGCATCGACTCCAGCGGCCGGCATGAGCACGTGTGCAACTTCCGACTTGAGACGCGGTCCGTGACCACGCACCGCGTCTGACCCACCCCTTTTCCCAGCCCGGGCGGTTCCGCTGCGGGCATCTAGTCATGCCCCGGAGGAGTCATGGCACTTCAGAAGTACAACGCGAGGGACGTCGACTTTCAGATCGAGGACTTCCTCGCCCCTGGCACGTGGATCACGATCGGCGGCATCAGCAACTTCTCCAAGTCGCACGAGGAGGAGACCGCCGACACCACCACCTTCGCCAGCCAGGGGCAGGCGGAGTCCCAGAAGATGCAGCTCGGCAAGGGCCTTCAGATCGAGGGCCTGCGGCTGCGGGACGACGCGACCGGCGCGCTCGACCCTGGCCAGGCCAAGGTCGAGGCGCTGAGCGAGCGGCTCGGCGAACAGTCTCTCGGCCGCGTCCGCTTTTCTCACAAAAGCGACACGAGCTGGGAGGTCTGGACGGCGCATGTCAGCCTCGGTGACCAGGGCGGCGACAACAACGCCAAGGTCACATGGTCCGCGACGTTCACCCGTTCGGGCGCGTCCACCACGGTGGCCAAGCCGTGACCGCACGCACCTCCCAGTCCTGGGACGACTTTTGGGCCGAGGTCTCCATCGGCCGTACCGAGGTCATCCGCGGCGTCAAGGTCGACGTACCCACGGACATGCCGCTCGCTGTCGAGAAGCGCATCGAGGAGCTGCGCGAATCCTCGGCCGAGGAGGACATCGCCGAGCTGCTGCGGCTGCTGTTCGGCGCCGACGTCCTCGACGAGTGGCGGACCAACGGCATGGGCCTGCGGGAGCTACAGACCGTGCTCACGTGGGGAATCGCGCAGGCCTCCGGTAGGGACATGTCGTTCGCCGAGGCGCTCGAGGTGGTCATCGCGGGGGACGGCGAGGGAAAACCGCTGGCCCCGCAGGGGGCGAACCGGGCGACGAGGAGAGCCGCGTCTCGAAAGCCGTCCGGGAGCACTGGTGGGCGGTCGAAGCCGACTTCACGCGCGAGTACGGGCTCGGCCCGCAAGACATCGCGCGGATGAGCCGGCGCCGCTTCTACGTGCTGCTCAGCGGGCTCTCTCCGGAGTCGATGTTCCGGCGCGTTGCGGGCGACGAGGTGGCCATCATCGACGACCCCGAGCAGATCCGCGCCGCCCTGCACTCCTGACCACACCACAACTCAACAACGGGCAGGGGGTGACGTGGGATGGCCCTGCGTATCGGCGAGCTGGTCGGCATCATCCGCGCCGACGACCGGGGCCTGCGGCGCGGCCTCAACGATGCCGAGCTGCGCATGCGCGGCTTCCAGCGGGACACCGAGGGCCGTCTCCGTCGCCTCAACGGGCGCTTTGCCAGTTCGGGTGACCTCGCTGCGGCCGGCCTGCGCCGCGGCACGGACGAGGGGCATCGCTTCAGCCTGTCGCTCGGTCGCTTGGGCGGCATGACCGGGATCCTGGGGAAGCTGGCCGGGGTCTTCGGCTCGATGGCCTTCAAGCTGGTGGCGGCTGTCCCTGCCGCGGCCAGCTTGGCGGCGACCCTCGCGAACATCGCCCCGGCTGCGGGTGTGGCCGCTACCGGCATCTTTGCTGCGGTCTCGGCGACTGCCGCACTGAAGATCGGCATGTCCGGCGTCAGTGACGCGGTCAAGGAGGCGTTTTCCGGGAAGGACCCGGAGAAGCTCGCCGAGGCGCTGAAGAAGCTCAGCCCGAACGCGCGCGAGTTCGTCCTCGCCCTCAAGGGCATGAAATCGCAGTTCGACGCGCTGAAGACGGGCGTTCAGGACACCCTCTTTCGCGGGCTCGCGCAGACCTTCCAGAGCACCGCGAAAAGCGTCCTGCCCGTCCTGCGCACCAACCTCCAGAACGCGGCCGGCGCCCTCAACAACTTGGCCACGGGCGCGCTCATGGCTGCCCGGCACCTCGCCAGTAGCGGCACGCTGGGCCAGGCGCTCGGCTCGGCAACTTCGGGCCTGAACAACCTGTCCGGCATCCCTGCGATTGTCGTCAACTCGCTCGGGCAGATCGGCGCGGCGGCGGGACCCTCGTTCGAGCGGCTCACGGCAGCGGCCGACCGGGCGGCGTCCGGGATCGGCGACAAGCTGTCCGCCGCGTTCGAGTCGGGCGCGATGCAGGACGCGATCGAGACCGCGATCGACCTGATTGGCCAGATCGCCGGCGTCGCCGCCAACGTGGGCCGCATCCTCGGCTCGGTGTTCTCCGCGGCGCAGTCCTCCGGCGGCAACTTCATCAGCACGCTACAGACGATCACCGGGGCGCTCGCTGACGCGTTCGCGTCTCCAGCCGTGCAGAGCGGGCTAAAGGCGCTGTTCGGCACCATCGCGACCCTGGCGAAGACTGCGGCGCCGCTGCTCGGCCAGGCCCTCGCCGCGCTCGCGCCCGTACTGGCCACGCTCGGCCCACCCGTCCAGATCCTCATCAAGGCACTCGGGGACGCCCTCCAGCCGATCATCAAGACGCTGGGGCCCGTCCTGGTGGCCGCGGCCGGGGCGGTCGGCGCGCTCGTCGAGGCGTTGGCCCCGCTGCTGCCCGTGGTCGGCCAGCTGATCGCCGATCTGCTGCCGCCGCTGATGCCGATCTTCACCACCCTCGCGGACCTGTTCACCCAACTCGCCCCGGTAATCCGGCAGATCGCGGACGGCCTCGGCAAGGCCCTCGGGCCTGTCCTGGAAGGGCTCGGCAAGGTCCTCTCGGAGATCGTCACGCAGTACGCGAAGCAGTTCGTCGCCATCCTGCAAGCGATGCTGCCCGTCCTGCCCTCGCTGATCGGCCTCGCCGTGCAGCTCGGCCAGTCTTTCGGGCAGATCCTGATGGCGCTCGCCCCGCTGCTGCCGCAGATCACCCTCCTGGCCACGCAGATGATCACGGCGCTGCTGCCCGCGATCGTGCCGCTACTGCCGCCGATCATCCAGCTGGCCACGCTGCTGCTGCGCCTGGCCACCGCGGTGATCACGACGGTTGTGATCCCCGCCCTGCAATTGATCGTCAAGTTCCTTCAGGGCATGCAGCACGCCCTCCAGCCGGGCATCGACGCCATCAAGTGGCTGACCGAGGGCATCGTCCGCCTGTTCACGTGGCTGTACGACACGCTGATCGGGCACAGCATCATCCCCGACATGATCAACGGCATCGTCGGATGGTTCCTCGGGCTCCCGAACCGCGCCGTCTCCGCCCTGTCCAGCCTCGGCAGCCGCATCGCCGGCGTGGCGTCCTCGGCCATGCGGACCATGGGCAACGCCATCACCCGCGGAATCGGGAACGCCGTCGACTTCATCCGCGGGCTGCCCGGCAAGGCGCGGTCCGCGCTCGGCGACCTCGGCGGCATCCTGTACGGCGCAGGCAAGAGCCTGGTCCGCGGGTTCATCAACGGCGTCAAAGACATGTTCGGCAGCGTCCGCGACACCCTCGGCAACCTGACGGACAAGCTGACGTCGTGGAAGGGCCCCGAGACCGTCGATAAGAAGATCCTGACCCCGGCCGGCCGCATGGTCATCGGGGGCTTCATGCGCGGCATCGACCTGCAAACCCCTGCCCTGCGGGCGCAGCTGCACCAGCTGACGCGCGAGATTCCCGGCATGGGGCTCGGCCTCGGTCCGGGGCGGGCCGTCTCGGGCAGTGGCGGAGTGCTGCGGATCGAGTTCGCCGGGCCAGAGGAGATGGCGCGGCTGATCCGCGGCGTCGTCGCGACCAAGGGTGGCGGCGACGTGCAACTCGCCCTTGGCAACGGGCGACGTAGGTAAAGGGGGTTTCTGGTGGACATCGACCTGCGGGGCGAGTTCCTGATCAATGGCGCGTGGGTGGATGCGACCGGCAGCCTGCTTCAGCGGCAGTCGCTCACGCACACGCGCGGGCGCCAGGACCAGGGCGCGCGCGTGGACCCGTCCACCTGCCGCCCGCTGATCAACAACACGAACGGCCAGTTCAGCCCGGACAATCCGCTGTCGCCGTACTTCGGGCAGTTCGGCCGTAACACGCCGTTCCGGCTGTCCGTGCGCGCGGGCAGTCCGGCGCTGGACCTGGTCGGCCACTTTGCCTCGCTCGCGTCCACCCCGGACACGGCCGCGCTGGGCATCCTCGGCGACATCGACATCCGCGTCGACGCCACGCTGAGCAACTGGACGTTGTACGACGTGCTCACCCTCGACACAACGCAGGTGATCGGCAAGTTTGGTGCTGTGCCCGGCCCGAAGTCGTGGTTCCTGGGCACGCGGCTCGGCAACCTCTACTTCGAGTGGTCCGCGGACGGCTCCAACTCGCTGTCCGCGTCCTCGACGGTGCCGCTTCCTGTCCCGCCCGGCGGTCGTGTCGCGGTGCGCGTCACGCTGGACGTCGACAACGGCGCGAGCGGCCGAACGGTCACGTTCTACACCGCCCCCTCGGGCACTGCCGGGCCGTGGACGCAGCTCGGCGACCCCGTGGTGCAGGCCGGCGTCACGTCCATCTTCAACAGCACCGTTGAGCTGCGGATCGGCCGCGCCACTGACGTCGGTTTCACCCAGCCGATCGGCCGCGTGCACAAGGCAGAGGTACGCAACGGCATCGACGGCACGGTCGTCGCGTCGCCTGACTTCACCGCGCAGACAGTCGGCGCCGGCTCGTTCGCGGACTCCGCGGGCCGCACGTGGAACGTGTCCAGCCCGGCATCCGTCAGCAACCGACGCACCCGCCTGTCACACGAACTGGCCGCCTACCCCACCGAGTGGCACCCCTCCGGCGCGCACGCGTGGGTGGACGCGCAAACCGCGGGCGTCCTGCGTCGCCTACGCCGCAGTCACGCCCTCGACTCGACGCTGCGCCGCCGCCTCCCGTCGGGGGCCCCGGTGGCGTACTGGCCGCTCGAGGATGGCGCGAACGCGACGCAGTTCTACAGCCCCACGCCGGGCGTTCGGCCGCTGCGAACAAGCGGCTTCGACCTCGCCAGCAGCGACACCCTCGCCGGGTCCAGCGCGCTGCCTACAGTCCGCGCCGGGGCAACCATCTTCGGGACAGTGCCGCCACCGCCCGGCAGCCAAAACCAGTGGCACACCGAATTCGTGTTCTTCATGCCGAACAATGGGCCAGCCACGGCCCGCACAGTGCTGCAATGGACCGGCAGCGGCACGGTGAAGCGCTGGGAATTGATGCTGGTCACCAACGGGGCGCGGGTCTTCGGCTACAACGACGACGACGTCCAGATCACCTCACGGCTCCTCGACCTGACCGGATTGGGCGTGTTCAACACCTGGTGCCGCTGGCAGTTCTTCGCCAGACAGAACGGCGCGAGCGTCGATTGGAGCGTGCGGTTCGTTCCGATCGGCGGAGTCGGCACAGGGCTTGTCACCACCAGCGTTCCGGGCGCTACGGGCCGCATTACGAGCGTCGTTGGGCCCGTCGGTGGCTACTCCAGCGACCTCGACGGCCTCGCCCTCGGTCACATCGGCGTATTCGCCACGCCCGATACGACCATCTACAACAACGCGGACATTGCTTTCGCGGGCGAGACTGCCGGTATCCGTATGCAGCGGCTCGCCTCGGAGGAGTCCTTGCCCGTCACGGTGTGCGGGGTGGTCTCCGCTCAGACTCTGGTCGGGGCGCAGGTGCCCGGTGGGGCCCTGGACGTCCTCGAGGACGCCGCCGACGCGGACGGCGGGATCCTCTACGAGGACCGCGAACTGCCCGCGCTGCGCTACCGGGATCGGGCCGGCATGTATAACCAGGCGCCGGCCCTGGTGTTGGAGTACAACCAGCCGGGTTTGGCGCCTCCGTTGAAGCCGACCGGGGACGATGACGCCACGGTCAACGACGTCACCGTTTCCCGCATGGGTGGCTCGTCGGCGCGGGCGTTCCTCGAGTCGGGCCCGCTGTCGGTCCTGGCCCCGCCCAACGGGGTCGGGGTCGGTTACGACACGTCGATCAGCCTGAACCTGTTCACGGACGAGCAGACGGATAACGTCGCCGGGTGGCTGCTGCATCTGGGCACGTACGACGGCCGCCGCTATCCACAGGTTCGGGTGATGGTCCACAAGGCGCCTCCCGCGCTGCTCGATCAGATCCTGGCCGTGGACGTCGGCGACAAGCTCGTCATTCGGAATCTGCCGAAGTGGGTTGGCCCGGGTGACGTCGAGCTGATCGTGCAGGGCTACGAGGAGACGTGGACCAGCGATCTCGAATGGGACATCGTTTTCAACTGCACGCCCGGCGCGCCGTGGACGGTGGCCGTACGCGATGACACCACCTTGGCCCGCCGCGACACCGCGGGCAGCCAGCTCGCCGCGGCAGCAACGTCCACACAGACCGCGATCAGCGTCCTGACCACCTTGGGCCCGCTGTGGACAGGGGCCGTGCAGGACAGCCCATACGACGTCAGTGTGGGCGGCGAGGTCGTGACCGTCACTGGGCCCGGCAGCCTGCTGAACACGAACCCGTTCTTCGGCGTGGATACGTCGGGCTGGACCGGGTCGGGCTGCACCATCTCCAGGTCAACGGCCGTCGTGATCCCGCGCCTACGGGCGGCGGCGTCGCTGCTGATCACCCCGGACGGTGTGGCCGCGTCCGGGGGCGCCAACTGCACGAAAACCGCAGTCGGCAGCATCGCCCCGGGCGCCTCCTATGTGGCGTCGATGTGGGTGTACTCGCCCGGCGGGCACTCCGACCTGCGGCCGTGTATCGACTGGTTCGACAGCGCGGGCGCGTTCCTCTCTACGGGCCTGGGCTCGGGCACGGCCGTATCGACGGGGGCGTGGACGTACCTCGAGCAGCCCCTGACCGCGCCGGCGAACGCTTCTCAGGCGAGCGTCCGGGCCCGGCATGGTGGGACGCCGTCCTCGTCGGCGATCTACTACGTGTGGGCGGTACGCATCGCCCAGACGGATGCGTCGTGGCTGTCCGACACGTTCGGCCGGACTGTCGCCGGCACGTGGGGCAACGCCGACAGCGGGCAGGCCTGGACGAATTCCGGGGGCGTGAGCACGGACTATGACGTGCTGTCCGGCTACGGACGCCACATCAACCAAGCGACGTCGACCGGCCACCATTCCACGGTTACGGCCGGGCACCCGGACTTCGACATCTACTGCGACATCACGACGGCCGCCCTGTCGACCGGGTCCTCGCAGTTCGCCGGGGTCATCGCCAGGTACACCGATCTAAACAACCTGTACGAGGCCCGGGTCGAGTTCACCACCGGCAACGCGATCATCCTGTCGGTCCGCAAACGCGTGGCAGCCGTGGAAACCCAGCTCGGCACGAACACGAGCGCGTTCACGCACGTGGCCGGGACCTTTGTGCGGGTGCGGTTCCAAGGGTCGGGGTCGTTGCTGCGGGCCAAGATCTGGCCCGCAGCAACGAGCGAGCCCACCGATTGGGAGCTCGAGGTCACTGATTCGGCGATCACGGTCGCCGGAGGCCTCGGCGTCAAGTCCGTTCGGAACGCCGGCAACACCAACACCAACGCGGATATCCGGTTCGACAACTACGAGGTTGTCAATCCGCAGGCGTTCACCGTCGTCCGGTCTGTGAACGGAATCGTCAAAGCACAGACCACGGGCACGGCCGTCAACGTGGCGCAGCCCGCCACCAGAGCACTGTGAGGAGCACGCATGGGTGATCTGCCGGCCGGGAGCACCGTGAAGGCGCTGGACACGCCGTCGACGGTGTCCAACGCGCAGTCCGCGACCGTCAGCACGACGTCGACGACGTACGCCACGGCGGGTACGGACTGCGCAGTGGTTTTCACGGCCCCGACTACGGGCCGCGTCATGATCCATCTCTCGGCGCGCATGACGCTGTCCGCTGGCTCGACGAGTGGTGCACTCATGTCGCCGCAAACCCGCACCGGTGGTGTCGTGGGCTCGGGGACCATCGTGGAGGATGCCGCCGACCAGACCGCCGTATCCCACTACGGCGGCACCGCTTTTGAGCGGCAAGGCATCTGGCATCTCTTGTCAAACCTCACGCCCGGCGCTGTGTACAACACACGCTTGCTGATGGCGCTGTCCTCAGGTGGCACCGGAACCGCCAGCTTCGCGCACCGCGAGCTGATCGTCTCGCCCGCCACCTGACCGCCCACCACCCCGTACGCCCCGCGCCATCTGGCCGGGGCTTTTCTCATGCCCGGAGGTCAATCCACATGTCGGCTCCCCTGAGCGCCGACCAGCTGCTCACCGTCCTGCGCGCCGAGGGCGTGCACGTCGTCGAACACGCAGGCTGGCGCACCCACAACCGCAACCACAAAGGCCCCTGGGGGCCGATGCACGGGATCACGATCCACCACACCGCCGGCCGTAGCTCGCTGGGCCTGGTGTACGAGGGCACGGCGGACCTGCCGGGCCCGCTGTGCCACACGCACCTGGCGAAGGACGGCACGGCCACGATGATCAGCGCAGGCCGCGCCAACCACGCTGGGACGTTCGCGCAGAACGCGTACGACGCGGCGGTGTCCGAGTCGTCGACGCACCCGCGACCCGACAGCGCCGAACCGGTCGACGGCAACAGCCACTTCTACGGCATCGAGATCGAAAATCTCGGCGACGGCAAGGACCCGTATCCGGCCGTGCAGTACGAGGCTGCGGTGCGGTGGGCGGCTGCGATCTGCCGGGCGCACCACTGGACCGCGGACAGCGTGATCGGGCACAAGGAAGGCACCCGCCGGAAGATCGACCCGTCGTTCGACATGGGCAAGTTCCGCCGGGACGTGGCCGCGCGGCTGAAGACGCAGCCGGCCGGTTCGGGTTCCTCGAGCAGCGCGCCGCCGCGGCCGACGGTGGACCTGTCCAAGCTGATCGCCGCGGCGAAGTCGAACCCGCCCGCCAAGGGCACGCCCGTCACGTACGACGGGGTCAAGACCGTCGAGGATGCCCTCGTGAAGGAGGGGCTCCTCGCGCGCAAGTACGCGGATGGCCACTACGGCACCGCCACGAAGGACGCCATGAGCGCGTGGCAGGAGCGGTGCGGCTTCCACGGCCGCAAGCCTGGCCAGCCCGCGGACGGCATCCCGGGCCTGATCACCCTCACCAAGCTCGGCAAGCGCCGCGGCTTCGACGTCAAGGAGTAACCCGATGAAGATCTCGCGCACCTGGAAGGCGGTCGTGGGCGGGCTCGCCGCCGGCGCCGCTGCCGCCGCTACCGCGGTGCAGGACGGCACGGTCACGGCCGCCGAGGGCGTCACCATCGTGCTCGCCATTCTCGGCGCCTACGGCGTGACCTGGGTGACGCCGAACCGGCAGACGGCCACCCCTCCGCGCGACCTGTAGGGAGCCACCTTGGACGCCACCACCCTCGGCAGCGTGCTCGCGCTCGCAGGGGTGTTGTCCGGCGGGCTGGTGGCGTACCTCGGGAAGCGGGGAGAGCTCGCCAACACCCGCATGAACAGCGAGATAGACCAGATTCAGGAGGAGCGCGACAAGCTGCGGGAGCAGCTCGGAGCCCGGGACCAGAAGATCGAGGGACTGCTCGAGCAGCGTCTCGCCGACCGGGAAGAGATCGCGCGTCTCCGCGTCCGTGTTGTCGAGTTGGGAGGCGATCCGTGACCCGTGCAGAGCGGGCCCTCGCGGGGTCGTGGCGGTGGATCGCCGTGTTGTGCTGGCTGTTGGCGCTCTCGGGGGCCGCGGTCATTATCTGGGGGCGGATCGAGGCCGAGGCCGGCCGCGCCGACCAGTTCGCCGCGGAGGCGGACAAGCGGGGCGAGGCTGTCGGCACCCTCGCCGCCGATGTGCGTGTCCTGCGCGCGCAGGTGAAGGCTCAGGGCGAGACTCCGAAGGCGCCGGATCCGAGTCGGGCTGTCGAGGGCCTCGACGCCCGGATGCGCGTGCCCGTCCCCATCCCTGGGCCGTCTGGACCGTCCGGCCCGCCGGGCGAGCCTGGCACGCCTGGCCCGTCCGGGAGCCCGGGCCAGAACGGGACGGACGGGCCGCCGGGCGAGAACGGCGCACCCGGGACCGACGGCGCGCCGGGCCCAGCCGGACCGGAGGGACCCCAAGGCCCGCAGGGACCGCAGGGTGACCAAGGCCCCCGCGGCGAGCAAGGTCCCCCCGGACCAGACTGCCCGGACGGCTACTCGCTACAGGCGCCGAGCTGGGACCCTGACGCCCTGGTGTGCCGGCGGAACGGCGCACCGGATCCCGGCCCGGGCGGCGGTCTGTCGTCGATGGGCCTCATTCCGCCCCGCCGCGAGTACGCATGAAATCGCCCCCTTCCGCCTTCGGGCGGGAGGGGGCGCGTTCGTCATGTCCGGAGTCACTCGGCCGTCGGCGGTAGGGCGATCACGAACACGCCCTTCCCCTGCACGCCCCGCACCAGCCCCTCGGCCGCGAGTAGCTCGAGCGCGCTCTTGATGGTCCGCCGCGACACCACGCCACCGGTCTCGGCCTCCAACTCGGACTGAGATGGGAGGCGCCGGCCGATCGGGACCTCACCGCGCCGGATGCGTTCGCGCAGCACGTTGGCGAGCTGCACGTACATCGGCGTCATGGCGCCCGGGTCAAGCTCGATCATGCAATGACCGTATGAGGACAGCCTGACCGGACATAGATCCTGATAGTCCGTCTGAGGACGTACTAAGGCGTACCAAGTTGGCGTATGGTCGCAAGGAGGCCCCCGCGGCTGACAGACCCGGGGGCGTGGCCGACGCTTCGAGGGAGCATCGACATGGCAAAGACTACGGTCATCCAGCCCCGGACGGAATCGGCCGATGCCGAGTACCGGGCCCTTACGGACCACTGCACATCGTGCCGCGCGTGCCGACGAAATACCGCCGTCACATGCCCGGTGGCCGGGCGTCTGCGCCGACAGTGGGCTGCCGCGTGGCGCGCAGCTCGAGGTAGTGCCCGATGATCTGCGCACGCTGTGACAAGCCGATCCGGCCCGGCGAGGAGTACACCACCGAGCCGATCTCCGGGGCGACCGCCGCCGGATCGGACGTCTACCTGCACAAGCGACTGTGCGCGCGCCCTCCCGCTGTGGCGCGC
Organism: Streptomyces sp. NPDC046900; assembly: GCF_040644975.1. Classification (NCBI taxonomy): domain Bacteria; kingdom Bacillati; phylum Actinomycetota; class Actinomycetes; order Kitasatosporales; family Streptomycetaceae; genus Streptomyces; species Streptomyces sp. NPDC046900. Next base: position 104,858 of record NZ_JBEYXD010000006.1, read on the forward strand.
CCTCGAACCTACCCCCCGCAAGATCGAAACCACTACTGAAAGGCACGCAATGCACGACAGCGACAACCTGATCTTTCGTAAGTCCAGCTACAGCGGCGGCAACGGGGCCTGCGTCGAGGTCGCCGCGCTACCGGACGGCGGCCGGGCTGTCCGCGACTCCAAGAACCCGCAGGGCCCGGCGCACTTCTACACCCGGCCCGAGTGGTCGGCGTTCATCGCGGGCGTGAAGGACGGAGAGTTCGACCTCTGACCCGCGCCCCGCAGACGAGCCCGCCGCCGGCCCCGCATCCGACGGCGGGCTCTCTGCTACCCGAGGTCGGCGAACAGGGCGTGCGTCTTCGCACGTCGGCGTGAGGGTTCCGTGTAGGTGATCAATGCCAGCGACGGACGGCCGTGCGCCCGGCGTCGAGCGGGTAATAGGGGGTGACCTCCCCCTCAACGAACGACCCTGCCCGGCTGGTGGCCCCCAGGCGACTGGGTGAGGGTCGCGGCGCCCCCGCTTCGTGCGGGGGCGCTGTCGTTTGCTGTCTTTTGCACTCACCCGCGGGAGACACGGGGCATCGCCTCGCTTGCGCTTGGCCGCGGCCAAACGGGCCAAGACTCAGCAGCGTTGAGCATCATCGGGCGACATCGAATGTCGCCTATTTGTCCTGATTCTCGGAGTCTTCGCAGGTCACAATCGGGTTAATAAACGGGTTCGATTCCCGTCCGCCTCCGCTCCCCGCATCGGAACGGCACCGCCGCCGCTGGTCGTCCACTCGCTCCGTGTATCCCCTGGCGTCCAGGAATTCGAGCAGCGGCACGGCGACCCGGCGAGTGGTGTCCAGGGCCCTGCGGGCCTCGCTGAGCGTGAACGGCTGGGGCAGCCGCCGCAACACCGCCGCGGCCTGGTCGCCCGCTTCCGGAAGCAGCACGATCCCGTCGGTCACCGTGAGCAGCGCTCCCGCGGAGACCGCGGCGGCCAACGCCTTTCGGTTGAGCCCCAGTTCATTCAGCCGATCCGCCTCCGGCGCCCGGAACGGAGCTTGCGCCAGGTCGCGCCGTACCGCCTCGACGGCTGCCGCCAAGGGCGGCGGGAGGGTCGGTCTGAGACTGCCGGGCCCGTACAACCTGCCTTGCTTACGCACCAGTTCGGATGCGCCCGGCAGGCCGGCGAGCGCGTCGACCAGGGACCGGTCGGGCAGCCCGAGCAGCCTGCGTGCCGCCTCGGCCGGCAGGCCCGGTTCCAGCGGGTGCTGCTCGGCGTACCGCTCCACTTCCGCCCCGAGACGCTCGCGCAGTTCCGCCCAGTGGACCTCGTCGGCCAGCCAGTCCCCCGCCACGGGCATGGCGGGCACCGGTACACCCATCGCCGACAGCTCGGAACTGCGGACGAGTCGCCGCCGACGCAGTTCTCCGGCGCCGTCCGGCCGGCCGGTCATGTCGGCCAGCTCGGCCGCCCTGGCCCGCCCCGCGCCACGGCGGGTCAGCCGCGGCGGCTGCACATCCAGCACCGTCACGCCGCAGGGCATACGCCGGCCGCCCGGCTCCCGCAGGACCGCCCGGTCCCCTACACGCAGAGGCAGTGCCTGGCGCAGCGTCAGTCTGGCGGTGTCCTCGCCCAGCGGACGGACGGCCGCCACGACGGCGCAGGTGCCGATGTGCAGAACGACCGTGCGCGGCAGCTCGCGGGCCGGTTCAACGGCGATCCGGACGTCGATCACCTCGGTGACCAGCCAGCGGTCCGGTGTCAGCAGAACCTGCCCCCGGCGCACGGCGCCGTCCACGGAGCCGTGGAGTTTCACCGCCACCCGTGCCACCGCGCGGACGTCGGCCCGCTCCTCGTGCAGGCACTGCAGACCACGCACCCTCAGGACGGCCGATCCGTCCCCCGTCACCAGTCGGTCGCCTACGCGCAGCGTGCCCGCGCCGAGCGTGCCGGTCACCACGGTGCCGTGGCCGCGTACCGTGAAGGCGCGATCCAGCCACAGGCGCACGTCCGCATCGGCGGGCGGCTCGGGCAGCGAGCGTGCCAACCGGTCCAGCTCCGTGCGCAGTTCGTCCAGTCCGGCGCCGGTCACCGCGCTCACCGCCACGGACGGCACCTTGCCCAGGGACGTCTCGGCGATGCGCTCGACGGCGTCGGCTCGCACGGGCTCGGGGTCCGCCAGGTCGGAGCGGGTCACCGCCAGCACGGCGTGCCGCACTCCGAGCGCGTCGAGGATCGCGAGGTGCTCCTGCGACTGTGGCTGCCAGCCCTGGTCGGCAGCCACCACGAACAGCACGGCGGGCACGGGCCCCACCCCGGCCAGCATGGTCGCCACGAACTTCTCGTGGCCGGGTACGTCGACGAAGGCGATGTGCTCCTCGTCCGGGCCGAGCCGGGTCCACACGAACCCGAGGTCGAGGGTCAGGCCCCTGCGCCGCTCCTCCTCCAGGCGGTCGGGCTCCATCCCGGTGAGTGCACGGACCAGGGCGGACTTTCCGTGGTCGACGTGCCCGGCGGTGGCCAGGACCCGCATCACGCCTGCCTCTCCGCGGCCGCCCGCACGGCCTCGGCGAGCCGTTCGTCGTCCTCGGGGGGCACGGCCCTCAGGTCGAGCAGGCACCGCCCCGCCTCCAGGCGACCGACCACGGCGGTGGCGCCGGTACGCAGGACGGCGGCGTAGGGCTCCGGCAGGGAGACCGCGGCGCTCGGCAGGGTCACACCGGGCGCACCGCCACCGCCCACCGTGGCCAGGCTCTCGACGGCCCGTGCGTCGATGCCGTCACGGGCCAAAGCAGCCGCGAGCCGGTCGGCGCGGCGCACGAGCCCGCCCGGGTCGGCGGCCAGAGCGGTGGCCGTCGGGGGCGGCGGGCCGGTGAGTGTCGCCTCCAGCGCGGCCAGGGTCAGCTTGTCCACGCGCAGGGCGCGCGCCAGCGGATGGCGCGACACCGTGCGGACCAACTCCTCTTCGCCCAGCAGCAGTCCGCACTGGGGCCCGCCGAGGAGTTTGTCGCCGCTCGCGGTGACGAGCGAGGCACCGGCCCGCAGTTGGGTCTCGGCGTCGGGCTCCTCGGGCAGCGATGGATGGGGAGCGAGCAGACCGGAGCCGATGTCGGCCACCACCGGGGCGCCCAGCGCCGCGAGTTCGCCCACGCCGGCGGCCCGGGTGAACCCGGTGATACGGAAGTTGGAGGGATGCACCTTCAGCACGAAACCCGTCTCCGGGCCGATCGCGGCGGCGTAGTCGGCCGCTGTGGTGCGGTTGGTGGTGCCGACCTCGCGGAGCCGCGCCCCGGTGGACACCAGCAGGTCCGGCAGCCGGAAGCCGTCCCCGATCTCCACCATCTCGCCCCGGCTGATGACGATCTCCTTGCCGGCGGCGAGCGCGGTGGCCACCAGCACGAGAGCGGCGGCGCCGTTGTTGACGACATGCGCGGCGGCCGCGGACGGCACCCGGTCGCACAGTGCTCTCAATGCCGTACGACCCCGGCGGGCCCGTACGCCGGTCGGCAGGTCCAGCTCGACGTCCGTGGGCCCGGCGGCCTCCTGAACCGCCTGCCGGGCCGCGGCCGACAGAGACGCCCGGCCGAGGTTGGTGTGGAGCACGACGCCGGTGGCATTGATCACCGACCGCAGCCCGCCGGGGGTACGGGGCAGTAGGGCGACCGCCGCGTCCTCCACCTGCTCGGGCGGGATGCGGCCCTCCCGTGCCTGTTCCTGCGCCTGCCGGACCGCCGTCTTCACCACGTTCGATCCCAGCCGGACCACCGCCTGCGACAGCCGCGGATCACGCAGCACGGCGTCGGTGCGGGGGATCCGCCGCCGCACGTCGGCGCGTTCGTGACGCCGGGTGGGAGTGGCGGCGCCGGATGCGGCCGCCGTCGCCTCGTCCCCGGTCCTCACCTGTGTGACCCGCTGCTCCATGCAGCCCCTCCACTCCGGCACGGCCGTTCCCTGTGCGGGGACACCTCATCGTCTCTCAGTGCCCGCGAGCGGCCGTTCGACACGCCGGGACCCCGAGGGTCGGCAAGGTCAGCGCTCGGTGCCGGAGGCGATCCGGTATCGGTCGAGGGCCCGCCTCAACTCGTCCCGTTCCTCCTGCGGCAGTTCGCCGCCTTGGGCGAACGCGAGGAGGTGTTCCGCGACGAGCCGGAGCTTGGTGTTGGTGCGCTGGGACACGTCCCTCAGGACCCGCCAGGCCTCTTCGGGCGAGATCTTCCCCAGGACGACGACGACACCGATGGCCTGGTCGACGAGGGCGTGCGAGGTGACGGCGTGCCGCAGTTGTTCGACCTCCGCTTGCATCCGCTCGCACTCCCCCGCCAGACCGGGGGCCTGGAATGAATGCTGCGGCCGGTGTGTGAACCGTGCGAAGAAGGCCATGAGTCACCTGGCTGAGCGAAGGGGGCGTGTTGGGCACCATGCCCCGGTTTCTCCTCTCCACTTTCTCGCAGGTGGCCCGCGAACACGACCCAAGCTTGCGCCACGTCTGTTTCTCGCCGGAGCAATCCGGGTCATGTCCTGCTGTCGATCAAGCCCGAAGTGGGCCGCAGGACTCCGTCGGGTCAGCGTTCTGCCGGCGCGGCGCCGCGCAGCGTGTCGTTCTGGCGCTTCAGGGCCACCGTGGTGGTGACGCGCACGAGGCACGGCCTCCGGGGAGTCGAGCCGAACCCGAACCGGACGGGCGGTTCGACCGGCGCGAGGAGCCCGAGGTCCTCCCCCTCGTACCGCGCGTGGGCCGCGACGACGGGATGCAGGTCCTTCGCGCCGTACCACTCGTACCGGCCGGCGCCCGCGCTGCCGCAGATCCGCACACCCGGCAGTGCCCGGGCGAGCACCGCCACACAGGAGATCCATCCCGGACGGGCCGCCAGCGGGGCGGGCACGGCTCTGAGCAGGAATCCAAGGAGGCCTCTGCGACCCGTGGTGAAGCGCAGGGTCAGGGTGGACGCCTCGACCGTCCAGTCCTGCTCTGCGACATCCACCCTGACGGGCACGATCCTCACCTCGTCGAAGGCATAGGTACCGGCGACGAACGTCGCGATCAGCGGGGTCGGGGCCAGCAGAACGCGGTGCCCGTCCGGCCGCTCGAGCATCACATCGGCGAACGGGCCGAACGGCGCCCGTGGCCAGTACCCCACTACCGCACGTGTACCGGACGACGTGCCGATCCCCGTGATCCAGCCGTCGAAGCGCAGTCGAGTACGACCGGCGGACCGCCTGCTCACTCTGGCCGTCACCGGCCGGCCGGGACCCATGATGGCTGCCCCTCACGCGCCCGGTGCGCCCGCGGACGGGGCGGTGCCGACACGCCGTCGGGACGTGGATGTTCGTGCACGCCCCGGCGCGCCGCTCTGCGCGCCGGCCCGGTGAAGTCTCCGGTCCTTCTCCGGTGCCCGTCCACCGTCGAAGTCGTGGCCGTCCGGTCAGCCGTGGCCGGCCCGTTCACGCCGCAGGCGGCGTCCCACGACCCATAGATCCAACGCCGCCGCCACCGCCAGGGCCGTACAGATCGCAGCGAGCACGATCAGCACTCCGCGCCCCGGGGACGAGCCGGCCGAGGACTCGACGGCCCACCACCAGAGCAGGGCGGCCCCCACGGCGAAGACGGCCAGGAAGACACCACTGAGCGTCTCACGCAGGCGCAGCGCGCTGCGGGCGGTGCGCGGCTCCGACCCCGTTCTCACCGGACGTCGCGCGGCCCTCGACGAGGACCTCGGCACCGGACCGGGACCGGCGGGCGGGTGAGTCCGCTCGGCGGCGTGCCGGGCACGGCCGCCTGGTTCATCGCTCATGACACACTCCGCTGCACGTCACTTGTGTGCACCTTGCTCGTGCTCAACGGTGCCGGCGGAACCACCGCGCCACGGCGGACGGCGTCCCGCGCGGCACCGGACACCCGTGTTGCAGACGCAGTACGGGTCGGCCTCCTCGGCCGCACCGACCGTCCAGCAGCCCGGTGTGCCGACGGCTTCGGCACACCCGCCTGGCTTGTGGAGCCATGGGGCGTCACGGGGCGTGGCGAGACCGCGGTACGCCGTCCCGCAGGTCCACCCCTCACCAGGTCTGCCCTTGATCATGCTGATCGCCTCCTGGTCGCTCGGCCGGGGCGGCCCTCGGCCTGCCGCAGCGGGCAACGCCGGGCACGCCGCCTTCAGGTGCCGCGGGAGGAGCGGGTGGTGAGTGCGTCCTTCACCCGGTCGATCATCGAAGCGAAGGGGCCTGTCATCCACTGGGCGGCGCGCGAACCGGCCGCGCTCGGGTGCGGATGGGTGGGTGCCATCTTCTCGGCGGCTTTCAGCTTGGCGCCCATCCTCTTGAGCCGGTCCTCGTCGCAGGCCGCCCGCACGGCAGGGAACTCCTCCTGCTCCTCGTGCTCCGCGTGGTCGATCACCGACTGTTCGAAGGCGGCGAACTCCGCGTCGAACTCGGAACTGCCGACATCCATCTTCTCCAGCCGGGCGAGCACGTTGTTGGCCTCGGCCTCCTCGTCGTTGCGGGCTTCCGCCTCGGCCTCTCCGGCGGTCTTCTCCGCCACCGGCCGCAGGATCATCTCCTCGGCGGTCTCATGGACCGCGAGCAGAGCCCTCAGCTCGTCGAAGCACTGCTGCTTCTGCTCACCCCGCGAACTCTTCACCTCGCCGAACAGATCACGGATCCGGGCATGCTGCTCCAGCAGGATGCGCACCACGTCGCCCTCAGGGAGCTTCGCGGCTTCCTCGCGTTCCTTCGTCGCACTTCCCACGGTGCCGGCCTCCTCATCGTGCCGAAGGTAGGTTCACGGCCGAGTACCCCACCGGATCGGGTCGTAAGGCAAAAAACAGGACGCCCGGCTTGTCAACTCGTGTGGCGCGTGCCGGAGGCGACCGCCTGGGACCTCCTCCGCCCCACCGACGGCGGCCCCGCCCGGGGAGAGCGCCTCGGTCCGTACGCTCACGGACAGCACCCCATGCGCTCCTGAGCAGGACACACCCCTGGTCCGCGCCTGAGGAGCCAGCCGCACCGACGGTGCCGGCGTGCGGCGACCGGTCCTGGATCATCCGAGAGGGGAAGCCGGCCCCTGCGGGCGGACGTCTGCGCAAGGAAGATCCTCCCGCCGACCCAGGGGCGGTCGCCGCACCCGTCGAGAACGCCCATACCGCTCGGGACGGGCGCGCGCCGGCGTGGTCTCGGCACCTCGCCGCTCACCGTTACGCCCCCGGCCGCCACGCGGGGGCGTATCTTGCACACCCCACCGCGTTGTCGATAACCTAGAAGGCTTTCCAGGCCATGGATCTGGGCCGAATAACGGCCATCCGCGCCGGGAATGAAAAGACTGCCATGTGTGCCGGGACCATGATGGGTACGGCGCTCTGGTGGGAGCCACGGGGACGCCCCGTGCCGGCTGCTGAATCCGGGAAGGACGGCGTGAGGCGCGCCGATTCGCCGTCGGAGAGGACCGCTGCTTACCCCTCCCTTCACCGCCGAAAACCTGGACGGACGCGGAATCCGCTTCTTCCCTCGTGGAACGAGGAAAACGGGTCGCGGTCGCGGGAGTCGCTGCTGTGCGTCCCGTCCGGGTCATCGCCGACGACCTGAGTGAATTCGCCGTACGCGAGTGCCTGCTCAGACCTTCGGCACAGACGGCGTCACAAAAGCACAGCGTTCGCCGGGATGCGCGGCAATCGCAACCTGCGCAGCACATGTACACGGCACACGCAACCGATGCGGCCCGGACTCCGGTTCTCCCCCGGAAACCGCCGTGGCACCGAACCGGACGTCGCGTACCGGGATCGAGCCCTCGTCCTCACGGGTGAACCTCCATTCGGGTGACTTGTCGGCCCATCCGAGGAAGAAGAAATCCCGCCGGTCCGGGCGCGCCGGGCGGGACGTTGCGACGCGAGCCGAGTGGCAACCCGACGGTTGCCGAATAAAACTGAAAGGCGTGGTTTCGTGATCAGGTGAGAGTGCACGACTTCGTGGCTTCTGGCTCTCTCGGCTCGGACTTGGCCGAGCCCGAGGCACCGGAGCGTCCACTGGCCGATGGTTGCCGAAATCTGTTTCGAGGAGCTCGAATGGCGGAGAAGTCTGCCGAGGTCACGATGTGCGAACCCGACGAACCAGCGGTCGCCGTGTCCGATGACGCCGCCTCGGCCACGCAGGACACGGAGAGGAAGTTCGCCGAAGTACTCGCCGATCTCGTGAGCAGCGAACAGGTTTCGTGCGACAGTCACTTCTTCAACGATCTCGGCGCCAACTCGATGGTCATGGCTCAGTTCTGCGCACGGATCAGGAAGCGGCCGGATCTGCCGTCCGCCTCCATGAAGGACATTTACCGGTACCCCACGACCCGAAGCCTCGCAGCGGCTCTCCTGGACGGCCATCCCGCTTCTGGCGCGGTAGCGCAGCCGACAACCCCGTCGGTGGCCGTGACGTCGGAGACGAAGGCGCCCTCGGCCGGCACTTCGGCCTATGTCCTGTGCGGAACACTCCAGCTGCTGGTCTTCCTGGCGTATTCCTTCGTCACCGGGTTGGTCGCCGCGCGAGGCTACGAGTGGGTTTCCACCGGTTCCGGACTCTTCGACACGTACGCGCGGTCTTTTGTGTTCGGCGGCGTCAGCTTCGTCGTGGTGTGCACGTTCCCGGTCGTGGCCAAATGGATCCTCATCGGGCGCTGGAAGCCCCGCGAGTTCCCGATCTGGAGTCCGGCCTATCTGCGATTCTGGATCGTCAAGGTACTTCTCCACGCCAACCCGATGATTCTCTTCATCGGGAATCCGCTGTACGTGCTGTACCTGCGGGCGCTCGGCGCGCGGATCGGCAAGGGGGTCACGATCCTCTCCCGCCACGTCCCGGTCTGCACCGACCTGCTCACGATCGGCGCCGGCACGGTCATCCGCAAGGACTCGCACTTCCTCTGTTACCGGGCGCACGCCGGCCAGATCCAGACCGGCCGGGTCACGCTCGGCCGGGACGTGTTCATCGGCGAGAAGACCGTGCTCGACATCGACACCACGATGGGTGACGGAGCGCAGCTCGGACATGCATCGGCTCTGTACCGCGGCCAGGTGATTCCGGACGGCGAACGCCACCACGGTGTCCCGGCACAGCCGACGGAGATCGACTATGTGAGGGTCGAACCGGCCCGGTGCGGCACACTGCGCCGGACCAGCTTCGGTTTCGCCACCCTGCTTCAGCTGTTCTTCCTGTACATCCCGCTGGCTGTCGGCGGCATGTACATGCTGTTCGTGGAGGTTCCTGCGCTGGGCGACCGACTGGACCCGGACACGGGCGGATTCACGCCGTCGGAGTTCCTGATCGACGCGTTGACGCTGTCCGCCGTGCTGTTCTTCGGCTTCCTGGTCGTGGGCCTCGCCGGTCTGTACACCCTCCCGCGCCTGGTGGGTCTTGCCGTCAAACCCGACAAGGTCTATCCGCTCTACGGCTTCCAGTACGCCGCGCACCAGGCGGTCTCCCGCATCACGAACATCAAGTTCTTCGCCTGGCTCTTCGGTGACAGCTCCTACATCGTCCCCTATCTTCGCGGCCTGGGATACGACTTGTCATCGGTGGAGCAGACCGGTTCCAACTTCGGCACGGATGTGCACCACGAGTCCCCGTATCTCGTTTCCGTCGGCAGGGGAACGATGGTGGCCGACGGGCTTTCCGTCATCAATGCGGATTACTCGAGTACGTCCTTCAAGGTGTCACGGGTGTCGATCGGAGCGCACAACTTCGTGGGAAACCACATCGCTTATCCCGTGGGTGGCAGGACCGGTGAGAACTGCCTGCTGGCAACGAAGGTGATGGTTCCCCTCGACGGTGAAATCCGCGAAGGGGTGGGGCTGCTCGGCTCGCCGCCCTTCGAGATTCCCCGGTCGGTGGAGCGCGACTCCCGCTTCGACCATCTGCGGACCGGAGACGAACTACATCGCAACCTGTCCTCGAAAAATCGCTACAACCTCCGCTCGATGGCTTTCCACCTGCTCCTGCGGTGGCTGCACACCTTCTTCCTGACGGCGCTCGCACTTGCTTCTGTCGGCATGTACGGCGTCATCGGACATGTGGTGATCGGCGCATACCTGGCGATCACGCTCGGGTTCACCGCCCTCTATTTCACCCTCCTGGAGCGCTGCCTCACGTCATTCCGCTCGCTGCGCCCCCAGTTGTGCTCCATCTACGACCCGTACTTCTGGTGGCACGAGCGCCTGTGGAAGGTTCCGGACGAATACCTCAACGTCTTCAACGGCACCCCCTTCAAGAACGTCATCTGGCGACTGCTCGGTGTCCACATCGGGCGCAGGGTCTTCGACGACGGCTGCCATGTGACCGAGCGGACGCTCACCTCCATCGGCGACGACTGCACGCTCAACGCCGGGACGAAGATCCAGTGCCACTCCCAGGAGGACGGCACCTTCAAGTCCGACCACATCACGGTCGGTGCGGGTTGCACTCTCGGAGTCGGCGCACTGGTGCACTACGGCGTGACCATGGGCGACGGCGCCGCACTGGCCCCCGACTCCTTCCTCATGAAGGGCGAGGAAGTCCCCTCGAACGCGCGGTGGGGCGGAAACCCCGCCGTCGAGATGACGCATGCCCCCGCAGGAATCCGTGGCATCGCACCGGCATCGCCGGCACTGACGTCCGCGGCGGACGACCCCGCCGTGGCAGGGAAATGAGGAAGGCCCTCCGATGGGAGCGCACGTGCAGACTGACCGGGAGTTCTGGAGCGGTGTGCTGACCGCCGGCGGCTTCACCGCGGTTCCGCGATGGGTGGCGGAGCCGGTGACGGGGGTCGCCGAGTACGAGGCGCCGGTGCCGGACGACGTGGCGGCCGAGGTGCGGGACCTGGCGCGGCACCTTCGGGTGCCACTGAGCGCCGTCCTGCTGGCCGCGCACGCCAAGGTGCTCGCCGCACTCTCGGGTGAGCGGGACGTGGTGACGGGTTACCACGTCGCCGGGACGGGGCGCGGGCCGCTGCCGTGCCGTCTGACGGTCCCGTCCGGGTCGTGGCGACTGCTGGTGTCGAGCGCGCATCGCATCGAGTCGGAGTTGCTCGCGCACCGCGAGTACCCGGTGGACGAGCTGCGCCGGGAGTCGGGGATGACCGGGCCGTCGTACGAGGTCATGTTCGACCCCGCGGGACGTGAGGGCGGCCTGGTCGACGACGCGACGCTGGGCGTGGGCTGGTGTGACCGGGGCGGGCGGCCGGTGCTGCGGCTGCGGTGCCGCACGCAGGTGCTGGACGCCGAGTCCGCGGGCCGCGTCTGCGGCTACCACCTGACCGCGCTGGCCTTGATGACGGCAGATCCGGACGCCGACCACACCCGGCAGAGCCTGCTGTCGGCCGAAGAGGTGCATGACCAGCTCGAGGGGCTCGCGGGACCCCGGCGGGACCTGCCTCGGATGCGGGCGCACGAGCTGTTCGAGCAGCGGGCGCGGGAGCATCCGGAGGCCGTCGCGGCCGTGCACGGCGATCGGGCGTGGACGTACGGGGAGCTCAATGCGCGCGCGAACCGGCTGGCGCGGGCGTTGCTGGCGCAGGGCCTCGACCGGGAAGCCGTGGTGGCGGTTGTCACCGAACGCAATCTCGACTGGCTCACCGCGGTGCTGGCGGTGTTCAAGGCCGGAGGCGTCTACCTGCCGATCGAGCCGCATTTCCCGGCCGGCCGTATCTCGGCGACCCTGTCCCGTGCCGGGTGCAAGCTGGTGCTCACCGAGCCCGGCAGTACGAAGAACCTCGACGAGGCCCTGGCCACCCTGCCGGGGATCGAGCGACTTCCGATCGAGGCGGCGTGCGCGGACGGCCACGGCGACACTGATCCCGCGGTGGAGGTCGAGGCCGATCAGCTCGCCTACATCTACTTCACCTCCGGCTCGACCGGCGAGCCGAAGGGGGCGATGTGCGAGCACGCGGGCATGCTCAACCATCTGTTCGCCAAGATCGACGACTTGGGCATCGATCGGGGGCAGGTGGTCGCCCAGACCGCCCCGCAGTGTTTCGACATCTCGCTGTGGCAGTTGCTGGCCCCCCTGCTGGTCGGCGGGCAGACCCTGCTGGTCGAGCAGGCGGCGATCGTCGACGTGGAGCGGTTCGTCGACACCGTCGTCCGCGGCCGCGCCGCAGTGGTCCAGGTCGTGCCCTCCTACCTGGAGGTCGTGGTGTCGTACCTGGAGCAGCACCCACGCGCCCTGCCCGATCTGAGGTGTGTGTCGGTGACCGGCGAGGCGTTGAAGCACGAGCTGATCGAGCGCTGGTTCAGGCTCCAGCCTCGGATCAAGCTGGTCAACGCCTACGGACTGACCGAGACCTCGGACGACACCAATCACGAGATCATGGAGGGCGTGCCGGACGGCGACCGGGTGCTGCTCGGACATGCGGTCAACAACGTGCGCGTCTACGTCGTCGACCAGCAGCTGTCTCTGGTGCCGCTGGGCGCTCCCGGGCTGATCGCGTTCTCCGGGGTGTGCGTCGGCCGCGGCTACATCAATGATCCCGAACGCACCCGTGCCGCCTACCTGGAGGACCCGTACCGGCCGGGCGAGCGGCTCTACCTGGGGGGTGACTGGGGGCGCTGGCACCCGGGCGGCAAGCTGGAGTTCCTCGGCCGCCGGGACAGCCAGGTCAAGATCCGTGGTTTCCGTATCGAGATCGGGGAGATCGAGAACACCCTGCTGCGGGTTCACGGGGTGCGAGACGGTGCGGTCGTCGTCGCCGAACGGGCCGGCGACAGCAAGCACCTCATCGCGTTCTACACCGGCCGGCGCCTGCAGGTGGAGGAACTGCGCCAGGCACTCGGTGCCGCGCTGCCGGGCTACATGGTCCCCTCCGCCTTTCACTGGCAGCAGGGCCTGCCGCTGACCGGCAACGGGAAGATCGACAGGAAGGCCCTGACCGCGCTGGCCGAACAGGCCGGGACGGGACCGGGCGGCGACACCGGCGGGGAGCAGCATCACCTGCCCCGTACCCCGACCGAGCGGAAGCTGGCGGCCGCCTGGGCCGAGCTGCTCGGCGTCCCCGAGCACCACATCGGCAGGCAGGACCACTTCTTCGACTCCGGCGGCACCTCGCTGTCGGCCGTGAAGCTCACCATCGCACTGGACCGTGCGGTGTCCCTCAAGGACATCACCCGCAATCCTGTGCTCGCCGATCTCGCCGCGCTGCTCGACGGCACGGCCCAGCAGCAGGCGGAGCTCTTGCAGCCCCTGTCCGTGCAGGACGGCGTACCCGAGTCCGCCCTCGTGTGCTTTCCGTACGCGGGCGGCAACGCGGTCAACTACCGGCTGATGGCGCGTGCTCTGACGGGCAGCGGGACCTCGGTCTACGCCGTGGACCTGCCCGGTCACGACCTGGCCGCCCACGACGAGCCGTTCGCGCCGATGACGCAGGTCGCGGAGCAGGTCGTCACCGAGATCGTGCGGCGCGGGCTGACCAGGGTGGTCCTCTGGGGCCACTCCTCAGGAGCCGCGCCGGCCCTGGAGACGGCGCGGAGACTGCGGCAACGGGGAATCGACGTCCCGCGGGTGTTCATCGGCGCCCAGCTGCTCGGCACCGTCGCCGACCGGCGTGCCGCGGTCACCGAACTCACGCGGCGGAGCAGCGCCGAGATCGCCGCGGACCTCACCACGGACAGCGGCTACACCGAGCTGGGTGAGCTGAGCGCCCAGCACGCCGAGCATCTCGGTGCCGCCTACCGGCACGACTGCGTGTCCGCCCACCGCTATTTCGCCGACGCCCTCGAGAGACCGCCGTCCGTGAAGCTCTCCGTTCCGGTCACCGTGGTCATCGCCGCGGACGACCCCTACACGACCGGATTCCGCGACCGGTACCGCGACTGGGAGCACCTGGCCGACCACGTGGACCTGCACGAACTCGCCGACGGCGGCCACTACTTCCTCCGCACCAGGCCGAACGAAGCAGCACAGGCCGTCCTGGGAACAGCCGAACTACTCGCGTCCTCTTGAGCCTCCACGAGCCTCCTGAGCGGCAACCGAAAGGAAAGCAGATGTCGTCCTCCTCATCCCTGGCCCCCGTGCTCGAGGTGGAGCTGGAACCGGACAAGCCTCCGATCATCCGTGTGGAAACCCCCGCAGATGCCTCCGGCTGGGCTGCCGAGTACCGCAACGCCCTGCGCGCGCAGATCACCGAACACGGGGCGGTCCTCGTCCGTGGGCTGGGGCTGCGGGACGCGGATCAGGTCCGCGCCGTCTTCGCGGCACTGGCCGGTGACCTCATGACCGAGACGGAGGCCTTCGCACCGCGCACGTCCTACGGCCCCGGGCTGTACTCCTCCGCCACCTGGCCGGCCAACCAGCCGATGTGCATGCACCACGAACTGAGCTACACGCTGGAGGTTCCCGGCCTGATGCTGTTCGCGTGCCTGACCGCGCCCGGCGAGGGCGGGGCGACCGCGGTGGCGGACGCGGAGCGAGTACTGCAGGCGCTGCCCAGCGCGGTCACGGAGCGGTTCGAACGTGAGGGCTGGCTCCTGACGCGCTCCTACAATGAAGAGATCGGGGCTTCGCTGGAGGAGTCGTTCGGCACCGGGGACCCCGAAGCCATCGAGCGCTACTGCGGCGCACACGGCATCGACTTCGAGTGGCAGTCCGACGGCTCCCTGCGCACCCGGCAGGTTCGCAGTGCCGTGGTCCGGCACCCCCTCACCGGGCGCCGCTGCTGGTTCAACCAGATCGCCTTCCTCAACGAGTGGACGCTCGCCCCGGAGGTCCGCGAGTACCTGGTCGACATCTACGGCCAGGACGGGCTGCCGTTCAACACCCGCTTCGGGGACGGCACCCCGGTCGGCGAGGACATCGTCCGCATGCTCAACGAAACCTATGAGGAGCACACGCGACGTGAGCCCTGGCAGGACGGCGACCTGATGCTCGTCGACAACGTACGCACCGCACACAGCAGAGAGGCATTCAGCGGGGAGCGCGAGGTGCTGGTCGCCATGGCCGACCCCCGGCGCCTGACCGACGGATACCCGACCCCGGAGGCGAGCCGGCGATGACCCGCACACCCTCCCCCGCCACCCAGCAGTCCACCTCGAACGGGGCCCCGGCGCCGACCTTCGCGGTCATCCCCGGCGCCCAGGTGCAGCAGGCGCTCCGTGGACGCGAGAAGCAGATCATGGAACTGATCGAGACCGCCTACCGGCTGCACGGCGCGGGGGACTCGGTCAATCCGCCGTCGTACTTCCTGCGCTTCCCGGACCGCCCCACGTCCCGGATCATCGCCCTGCCGGCCTCCATCGGCGGGTCGGTGCACGTGGACGGCCTGAAATGGATCTCCAGCTTTCCGTCCAACGTGGAAGCCGGACTGCCCAGGGCCTCCGCGGTGCTCATCCTCAATGACCATGACACCGGGTACCCCTTCGCCTGCATGGAAAGCTCCATCATCAGCGCCACCAGGACCGCGGCGTCCGCCGCGCTGGCGGCCGACTGGCTCAGCCGCGGCAGACCGCGCCCCGCCCGGGTCGGATTCATCGGCACCGGTCTGATCGCCCGCTACATCCACACCTTCCTGACCGGCACCGGCTGGACGTTCGAGAGCGTCGGCGTACACGACGTGTCCGCGGACAGCACCGCCGGCTTCTGCGGCTATCTGCGGCAGGCGGACAGCGCGGAGGACACCGGTCGGGTCACCGTCCACGACACCGCCGAGGAGCTGATCCGCTCCAGCGACCTGGTGGTCTTCGCCACCATCGCCGGAAAGCCCCACATCACCGACCCGGCCTGGTTCAGCCACCATCCCGTGGTCCTGCACGTGTCCCTACGGGACCTCGCCCCCGAGATCCTGCTCGAGTCGGCCAACTTCGTCGACGACGTCGAGCACTGCCTCAAAGCCGACACCTCCCCCCACCTGGTCGAGCAGCTCACCGGGAACCGCGACTTCCTGGACGGAACCCTCAACGACGTCATGACCGGACGCGTGACCCCCCCGGCCGACCGGCCAGTGGTCTTCTCGCCGTTCGGGCTGGGCGTTCTCGACCTGGCAGTCGGCAAGTACGTCTACGACGAAGTCGCGCTGGCCGGACACCTCCACCTCATCGACCACTTCTTCCACGAGCTGCGCCGATACGGCTGAACGCCTGTCCCCTCGGCTCCGGCACCAGGAGGCCACCGTGCCCGTCATCTCCGCTCCCTATGCCTTCAACGAAAGCCAGCTCTACGTCGACCTCGAGTCGATCTTCGGGCGCTCCCTCTACCTGAAGTGCGAGGGTTTCAACTTCGCCGGCTCGATCAAACTGAAGGCCGCGATCGAGATGGTGGAGACCGCCGAGCAGGACGGAATACTGAAGCCGGACTCGGTGCTGGTCGAGTCGTCCTCGGGAAACCTGGGCGTTGCGCTCAGCATGATCGCCGCCAGCAAGGGCTACCGGTTTCTGTGCGTGACGGACTCCCGGTGCAACCTGTCCACCCGACTGCTCATGGAGGCTCTCGGCAGCGAGGTCCACATCATCGCCGATCTGGACGCCAACGGAGGCTTCCTCGGCGCCCGCATCGACTACGTACGCGCCCTGTGCGAATCCGACGACCGGTACGTGTGGCTCAGTCAGTACACGAACCCCGGCAACTGGCAGGCGCACTATCGCAGGACCGCCCCGGAGATCGTCCAGAACTTCCCGCGGCTGGACGTGCTGTTCATCGGTGCGGGCACGACCGGGACCCTGATGGGCTGCGCCCGGTTCTTCCGGCACTGGCACCGGCCGGTTCGGATCGTCGCGGTGGACAGCGTCGGCTCGGTGAGCTTCGGCGGCGAGCCGGGCCGCCGGATGATTCCCGGCCTCGGCATGAGCATGCGCCCGCCCCTGCTCGACGAGTCCTACGTGGACGAGGTCATCAGGGTCGAGGAGGCGGACACCATCCGGACCTGCCACCGCCTGGCCAGACGCGGGTTCCTGTTCGGCGGCTCCACCGGGACGGTGGTCAGCGGCGCGATGGACTGGCTGTCCCGGCACGACTCACGCCGTCTCACCGCGGTCGCCATCGCCCCGGACCTCGGTGAGCGCTACCTCGACACCCTCTACCAGGCCAACTGGCTGGAGGACCTGTACGGCGAGCACATACTCGACTCCGAGGAGATCACCGCCGGCTCCCGCAGAGCCGAGCCGAGGCCACGGGCGTCAGGGCGCCGGCGCAAGCACTAGACGCCGTCCTGGTCGGTGCGGCGGCCGTGGCAGATGGACGCGTCGGCGACGCCGACGAAGGCGAGGGGCTGTCCATCAGCGATCCGAACTCGGCTCCGCCGCGCCGCCCGAGGTCGATTCGGGTTTCGTGTGGAGGACTTCGCGCGCCTGCTCCGCGGCGCGGGTGATGCTCTCGGAGACGAAGTCGAGGAAGCGTGCGATGTTCTCGAGGCGGGTGCCGGCCGGGGTGCCCGGGCCGAAGATGTCGACGCCCTGCCGTGCTGTTTCGACGAGCTGGGCGGTGCTGCGGGCGCTGGCCATCATCGACTGGTACCAGATGTCGTCGTCGACGATGTAGCGCTCGCGGCGGCGTTCGTCGCGTTCCCGGCGAATCATGCCCTGCTCGTCGAGGAACGCGACCGCCTTGGAGACGGACGCCGGGCTGACCTGGAGACGCTGGACGAGTTCGGACGCGGTGACGCTGCCCGTGTCGCTGAGGCAGATGCAGGCCATCACCCGGGCCATCATCTTGGGCGTGCCGGACTGTATGAGGACGGTGGTGAACACCTCCTCGTACTCGCGCACCGCCTCGGCGTCACGCCCGTAGGGCTGCGCGGGCGTCGTCGAGTCCCGGGGCGCGGTCTGTCTGCGGCGGTGGGCGCGGTGTTCGGTGGCGCGGTGAGCGAGGTCGGCGCGGTAGCCGGCGGGGCCGCCGTTGCGCATGACCTCGCGGGTGATGGTCGAGGTCGGGCGGTCGAGGCGTCTGGCGATCTCCGCGTAGGCGAGGCCGTCGGCCAGTCCCAGCGCGATCTGCTGGCGTTCCTGCTGGGTGAGTCTGCCTCCCGGCATCGCGGGTCTCCTTCGTGGTCCGTAGTGACTCCACTATAGCGTTCACTTTCCATCCATTGCAACGACCAAGGTGAGGGTTGTTGCATTAGATTCCGAACCATTGCAACGATTTCTAGGTCCCCACCTGCATTGATGGCGTTCCTACGCAACAGATGCGTTGCTACTTCAGTGAATGCAACGTAGCGTTTCTGGCGTCGGAAACAGCGGTCCGAAGGAGCGCACGATGCAGAAGAAGGAGAGCACCATGCAGAGGTTCGACACCCCGCCCCGGTCTCGGCCGTCCTCGACATCCCCGCGGGACACATCCGGTTCATCGCCGCCGACCGGGCCGACACCACGGTCGAGATCCTGCCCGCGGACGCCTCCAAGAGCCGCGACGTGAAGGCGGCGGAGCAGACCACGGTCGAATACGGCGACGGTGTTCTGCGGATCGAGGCCTCACAGGCGAAGAACCGGATCCTCGGCGCTTCCGGATCCGTCGAGGTGACCGTCCAGCTTCCCGCCGGCTCCCGTGTCGAGGCGAAGGCGGCCGCCGCCGGGTTCCGGGGCGTCGGACGGCTCGGCGACATCGACTACGAGGGCGCGCAGGGCTCGGTCAAGCTCGACGAGACCGCGAACGCCCGCCTCACCCTTCAGGCCGGCGACGTCTCGGTCGGTCGCCTGGGCGGCCCCGCGGAGATCAGCACCCAGAAGGGCGACATCCACATCGCCGAGGCCGTGCGCGGCACCGTCACCCTGCGCACCGAGCACGGCGAGATCTCGATCGGCGCCGCCCCCGGGGTGTCCGCCTCCCTGGACGCCGGCACCGCCTACGGCCGGATCCACAACGCGCTGAAGAACGCCGAAGGCACCGCCGGCCTGGACATCCACGCGACCACCGCCCACGGCGACATCACCGCCCGCAGCCTGTAAAAGGGAGAGCTCCTCATGACCGATCCGGCCATCGCGGCGAACGGGCTGCGCAAGTCCTACGGCGACAAGGTCGTGCTCGACGGCGTCGACCTGACCGTCCCGGAAGGAACGATCTTCTGCTTGCTCGGCCCGAACGGTGCCGGCAAGACCACCGCCGTCAAGATCCTCTCCACCCTCATCTCCCCCGACCCCGCCAGTGGGCGGATCCACGTCGGCGGCCACGACCTCGCCACCGACGCGCAGGCCGCGCGCGCCGCGATCGGCGTCACCGGACAGTTCTCCGCCGTCGACGGTCTGATCACCGGCGAGGAGAACATGCTCCTCATGGCGGACCTGCACCACCTGTCCAAGCGCGAGGGGCGGCAGGTCACCGCAGAACTGCTGGAACGGTTCGACCTCACCGAGGCCGCGAAGAAGCCCGCCTCCACCTACTCCGGCGGCATGAAGCGCCGCCTCGACATCGCCATGACCCTGGTCGGCAAGCCGCGGATCATCTTCCTCGACGAGCCGACCACCGGCCTCGACCCGCGCTCCCGGCACACCATGTGGCGGATCATCCGCGAGCTCGTCTCCGGCGGCACCACGGTCTTCCTCACCACCCAGTACCTGGAGGAGGCCGACGAACTCGCCGACCGCATCGCCGTGCTCAACGATGGCAGGATCGCCGCCGAGGGCACCGCCGAGGAGCTGAAGCGGCTCATCCCCGGCGGACACGTCCGGCTCCGCTTCACCGACCCGGCCGCCTACCAGTCCGCCGCCTTGGCCCTGCGCCCCGTCGCCCGGGACGACGAGGCGCTCGCGCTGCAGATCCCCAGCGACGGCAGCCAGCGCGAGCTGCGCTCCATCCTCGACCGGCTGGACTCCGCCGGCATCGAGGCCGACGAGCTGACCGTGCACACCCCCGACCTCGACGACGTCTTCTTCGCCCTGACCGGCGGCGCCGGCGTCCCCCACCAGTCCAAGGAGGCTGTCCGATGAGCTCTCTCGCCCTCGCCGTCCGCGACTGCTCCACGATGCTGCACCGCAACCTCCTGCACGCCCGGCGCTATCCGTCCATGACGCTGAACCTGCTGCTCACCCCGATCATGCTGCTGCTGCTCTTCGTCTACATCTTCGGCGACACCATGAGCGCGGGCATCGGCGGCGGTGGTCCGGACCGCTCCCAGTACATCGCCTACATCGTCCCGGGACTGCTGCTGATGACCGTCGGCAGCACCGTGGTCGGCACCGCGGTCTCCGTCTCCAACGACATGACCGAGGGCATCATCGCCCGCTTCCGCACGATGGCGATCCACCGCGGTTCCGTGATCGTCGGACATGTCATCGGCAGCGTGCTGCAGTCGATCATCAGCGTGGTCCTCGTCGGCGCCGTCGCCGTGGCCATCGGTTTCCGCTCCACCGATGCCACCGCCCTGGAGTGGCTCGCGGCGCTCGGACTGCTCGTGCTCTTCGCCATGGCGCTCACCTGGATCGCCGTCGGCATGGGCCTGGTCAGCCCGAACGCCGAGGCCGCCGGCAACAACGCCATGCCGCTGATCCTGCTGCCGCTCCTGTCCAGCGCCTTCGTCCCCATCGACGCGATGCCGGGCTGGTTCCAGCCGATCGCCCAGTACCAGCCGTTCACGCCCGCCATCGAGACCCTGCGCGGCCTGCTGCTCGGCACCGGGATCGGCAACAACGGATGGCTCGCCGTCGTCTGGTGCCTGGGCCTCACGGTGCTCGGCTACCTCTGGTCGACCTCGAAGTTCAACCACGACCCGAAGTAACCGCCATGACAACGCGGGCCGCCTCCCGCACCTCGTACCACCCCAGGGCGGCGTACACCGACACCGCGTCGGAGTACGCCGCCCCGTTCGTGCGCCAGGAGGGCAGCCCGAGCGCGGTCACGCGGACCGCTCCTCGATGCGCCGATGCCGGCCCGTCAGCCGGAGCCGTTGGGATGCAGGACCACCTTGGTCCAGCCGTTGTCACGGTGGTCGAAGTGCTCGTAGCCCGTCGGTGCCTCGTCGAGCCGGAGTTCGTGGGAGACCACCCAGCCCGGCTCGGCCTTGCCGCCAGCGATCAAGTCGCGCAGAGCCCGGTTGTACTTCTTGACCGGGGCCTGCCCGGTGCCCATCTTCTGACCCTTGAACCACATCAGGCCGTAGTCGGTGGGTATCTTGCCCTGAGCTTCCAGCTCGTTCTGCGCCTCGGCTCCGCCCGGGTCCTCGGGGATGAACACGCCGACCACTCCGATGGCGCCGGTGAACCGCACCGCGTTGATGAGCCCGTTGAGGGTGAGGGACGCGTCCTCGTGGCCCTGTGTGTCGTGCGCCTGGTACCCGACGCACTCGCAGCCGTTGTCGGCGCCCAGGCCAAGGGTGGCGTCCTTGATGACCTCGACCGGGTCCTGCTCGGCGAAGTTGATCGGGATGGCACCGATCTCCTCGGCCTTGCGCAGCCGGTCCTCATGGAAGTCGACCACCCAGACCCGGCCGGCACCCTTGAGGATCGCCGAGTACGCGGCCATCAGCCCTACGGGACCGGCGCCGTAGACGACGGTCTGGTCCCCGGGCTTGACCTCGGCCATCTCGGTGGCGTGGTAGCCCGTGGGGAAGATGTCCGCGAGCATCACGTAGTCCTTCTGGCGTTCGGCCGCGTCCTCACCCAGGCGAAGGGCGTTGAAGTCCCCGTAGGGCACACGGAGGTACTCGGCCTGACCTCCCTGGTAGGGACCCATGTCCGCGAACCCGAACGCGGCACCGGCCGCGGACGGGTCCGGCTGCATCGTCAGACAGTAGTTCGTCAGGCCTCGTTCGCAGTTCTTGCAGAACCCGCAGGCGATGTTGAACGGCAGGACGACGTACTCGCCGACCTGGACCTTGCGGACCGCCGGCCCGACCTCGACCACCTGACCCAGGTTCTCGTGTCCGAAGACCCTCCCGGGCTCGAGCGAGGTCCGGCCCTCGTACATGTGCAGATCCGAACCGCAGATGTTGGTAGTGGTGATCTTCACCAGGATGTCGCAGGGGTGTTCGATCTTGGCATCCGGCACGTCCTTGACGGCGACGTTCCGGGGTCCTTCGTATACCGCTGCCTTCATGGTGTCTCTCCCAAGCTGCACGGAGGGGGCGCGGACTTGTGGCCTGCTGGGGCCGGTCGCCCTCGGCGGCGGCGCTCCCGTCCCACGGACCGCGCCAGGACCCGCCGGGTACCCGATCGGCCGCGCTCCCACACGCCGCCGCGGGGCCATCACCGGCCCGGCGCACCGGGCGCGCATCGGACCGCAGACCGGCTGTGTCAGCGCCCCATGGCCGCCCGGGTCGGCGTCTGCCCGCAGCGCACGCCGGCGAAAACCCATTGCCGCCGTCCGGGCGCCGCTGAGAGTGTCGGGGCCATGCCCACCTTCTCCGCGCACGACGGGACCAGGCTCGCATACCACGCGTTCGGAGACGGCGTCCCCGTGGTGTGCCTGCCCGGCGGCCCCCAGGACTCCGCATACCTCGGCGACCTCGGAGGCCTGTCCGCGCACCGGCAACTGATCATGCTGGACATCCGGGGAATCGGCGGGTCGGCGACCCCCGAGGACCCCGTCTCCTACCGCTGCGACCGGCTCGTCGACGACGTGGAGGCGCTGCGCCGGCACCTCGGCCTGGAGCGGATGGATCTGCTCGCCCACTGCGCCGGAGCCAATCTCGCGGCCCAGTACGTGAGCCGCCATGCGGAACGAGTGGACAAGCTCGTACTGGTCACGCCGAGCGTCAGGGCCGTCGGGATCACGATCACCACCGAACTCCGGCGCGAGACCGCGCTGCTGCGCAGCGACCAGCCGTGGTTCCCGGGCGCGTTCGCGGCCCTCGAAGCGATCCTCGCGGGTCGGGGCACCGACGAGCACTGGCAGGCCCTCGCGCCGTTCTCCTACGGCCGTTGGGACGAGACGGCCCGCGCCCACCGGGCTGCCGAGGACGAGCAGCTGAGCATGGAGATCGTGGCAGCGTTCGGTGCCGAAGGCGCCTTCGATCCGGAGGCCACCCGCGCCGCCCTCGCCCGGTTCACTCCACCGGTGCTGCTGCTGGCCGGCGAGGTCGACACGGGAGCCCCTCCCCGTACGACGGCGGAGTTCGCCGGGCTGTTTCCGAACGCGCAGTGCGTCGTCCAGCCCGGAGCGGGCCACTTCCCGTGGCTCGACGACGCGGCCACGTTCGTGGCGACGACCACGGCGTTCCTCGGGCAGGGGACCACTCGGTCCCGGTGACCCGCCTTGCCGCCAAGCCTCCGTGCCGCGAACTGCGGCCGCCCCGTAGCGGCGCCTTCCCTGACAGTCCATGGGTGGGGACCGCCGTCCCGGTCGTCCTGCCGCCGCCAGGACGTGGCCCTCAGCGGGACCCCGTCCTCAAGGCGGCAAGACTCGCGTCCGGCAGATGGATCCACCCCTCCTGCCGAGCCGCCGCACGCTCGTCGGGAGAGTGCGGCCACACGGTGCCGCCGCACTGGACGGCGCGGGCGACCAGGGCACAGACCAGGGCGTCCAGATGGTCATGGCTGTCGGCGCACCGCGCACGCACCTGCTCGGGCAGCGGCAGCCCGAGGCCCGCCTCGACCGCTGCGACGATGTGCTCCCGGACGACCCGCGCCTCGGGCGCCCCGCTCTTGTAGCTGTGGGCCGGGCGGATCCCCCAACGCCGCAGTGCGGCCGCCGGGTAGACCTCGGCGACCGGTCCCGATCCGTCACGGGGCACGGTGACGCCGGCCGCCGCCAGCGCGTCCAGCAGATAGGCCGCCCGCAGCGCCACCACACCCAGCAGGTCGGTGGACACCGACAGCGGTGGCCGCATCGACGTCGCCTTCCAAGTGAGGTCGTCGGTCAGCCGGAAGCGCAACGCGTCCAGACCTGGTCTTCCGTCCGCACGAGCCTCGAACCTCACCGGTGGCGGCAGCCGTACACCCTGGTGGTGGGCCGCGATGGTCGCGACGAAGTCCGACGGCCAGCCGAGAGGACAGTCCAGTCCGGTCTTGTCGGCCGCCCGGACGATCGCCAGCAGTTCGTCGTCCCCGTCGGGCACCACGAACTCCACTGTCACTTCACCCCTGGCGCCCCAGACCGTCCGGCACACAGCGGTACGCCGTGCACTCGCCGCCAGGTCGACGCCGACCGTCACCACCTGCCGCCGCATCATGCCGAAATCCTTCCGCAGCCCGCGCTCGTGTCGACTTTTCCCGCTGAGGCACACATGCCCAGCGGGTGAACCGTGCGCGTGTCCGCCGGTTGCCGGGGCATCCGGGTTCCGGGAGGTCGAGATGAAAACGAGTGCCATGGGCCCGTCCGGCCGGATGGCGGCGCGACGTGCCGCGAAGGGCTCTGTGACACGGGGCGCCGCCCGGGCCGGGCTGACCGCACGCGGGGTGATCTACCTGCTGATCGGCGTACTGGCGTTGCGGATCGCCTTCGGTGACAGCAAGCAGCAGGCCGATCGCGGCGGCGCCGTCGCCGAGATCGCGCACGAGCCGTTCGGCGCCGTCCTGCTGTGGGCGCTCGGCATCGGGCTCGCCGGCATGGCGCTATGGCAGCTGTCCGAGGCGGTGTTCGGCTCGGTCGGGCCGGACGGCGGCAAGGCGAAGCAGCGACTGCCGGCGCTGGTCCGGTGCGTGTTCTATGCGTTCGTCGCCTACTCCGTACTGCTGTTCGCCGCGGGCGCCGGAGACGGCGGCGGGTCCAGCGACGAACAGTCCCGGGACGTCACCGCCAAGGTCCTTGGAATGCCCGCCGGCCAGTGGATCGTCGGGATCGCCGCGGCCTGCGTCATCGGAACCGGCGTGTGGATCGGGATACGGGCCGTGCGGCGCGACTTCCACGAGGACCTGAAGCTGGGCGAGATGTCCCCGAGGGCCCGGCGGCTGGTGGACATCACCGGTGTGGGCGGCGGCGTGGCGTGCGGACTGGTGTTCGCCGCGGCGGGGGCCTTCGCACTGCGGGCGGCGATCAGGTACCGGCCCGACCAGGCCAAGGGACTGGACGACACGCTCCGCTCGTTCGCCGGCACCCCGTTCGGGCCATGGCTGCTGGCGCTGGTCGCCGTCGGCGTCGCTCTGTTCGGGCTCTTCTCCTTCGCGCTGGCGCGCTGGTCCAGGCTCTGAGCCACGGCTTCGTCCGGTCCTGGGGCACAGCTGCCTCCGGGCCCGCCGGCACGTCTGTCGCCGTACCGCGGGGAGTCGCCGACCGTGCGGGCCGCCGGTCCCCTGTGCCGGCGGCCCGCACGGGATTCACCGGGCGAAGCCAGGAACGGCCGCCCGAGACTGTGGTGTCGGTCCGAAAACGGCGCCCCGCGCGGGCCAGGACCACCGCGGAGAACCCGGCCACGATGCGCGGGAGCGCGGCCATGCACCGGCTCATCGACCTCGTCGACCTCGACGAGCGATGGCAAGTCACGGTCTACACGGTTACCCGATGCCCTCGGCCACGGCCACCCCAGCGCGGGGGCGGCGGAGCCCATCCGAGAACATGACGCGCGTCGGTTGAAGTTTGCGTCAGTAGGGCCCTGCGCTGCTATGGGTATAACTGCGTACGCGGACGGGTGGAGAGGGACAAGTGACGTACGGGCGGGGCAATGCCTATGAGCGCATGTTGTCGGTGGCCGTGGCAGCGCTGCACGAGCGTGACCCGGACCGGCTGTGGCCGCTTCTCGCCGAAACCCTGCCGGGCGTGTGCGGTGGCGAAGCCCTGATCTACAAGCTGGACGAGTGGAACGAGAGCAGCGGCACGGTGGGCCTGCCACCCGGCGGGGCGGCGGCGTTCGAGCTGCTCGATGAGGAGTCCATGGGACTTCTGCGGGCCGGCTACCCCTTCGCACAGCACTACGCGACGGAACACGACCGGGCGCCTGTCACGGCCCGTCAGGCCGCCGGGACCCGATGGCCTTCGAGCCCGACCGCACGTTTGATCGGCGAACTCATGGACGTGAACCATGTTCTGGCGATCCCGCTGCCCGGGTCGAGCACGCCGGTCACCGGATGCCTCATCTACCGCTCCGGCAAGGACTTCGACGACGACCACATACGCCTGGGCCGGCAGATGCAGCCCCTCCTGGCCGCTGTCGAGCAGCAGCGGCGGCTACTGCAACGCTGGCAGCGGACGGTGGTCCGGGCGGACACCGCGGCTGCCCCTGACGGACCCGCCCAGGACTGCGATCTGACGCCCCGGGAGACCACCGTCCTTCTGCTCCTCACGGACGCCCTGACCGCCGCGGCCATGGGGCGCCGTCTCGGGATCTCCAGCCGTACGGTCCACAAGCACGTCGAGAACATCTACCGCAAACTCGGCACACGCGACCGCATCAGCACAGTGCTCCGCGCCCAGCAGCTGGGCCTCGTGCCCACGCCTGCCTCGCCCCGGCCTCCGCGCCGCGGGCAAGGACCCGAAGCCGGAACGTCGTCCGGGACCGCCGCGTTCCTTCCCTAGCGACCGTGCCGCCCCGCACGTGTCGCGGACGCACATGCGCTACTGGGCACGGGCCACGAGGAGGGCCACGTCGTCGTGGTCGTCCGGGTGGCGGAGCCCGTACAGCAGGAGGTCGCAGGTCTCTTCCAGCGGACGGGAGGGTTCGTCCAGGAGACTCAGCAGGAGGTCCAGGCGGTCGTCGATGGGGTGGTGGCGGGTCTCGACGAGTCCGTCGGTGTAGAGGATCAGCAGATCGCCGGGGCCCAGGTCGACGGTGGTGGTCTCGAAGGGGACGCCGCCGACACCGAGCGGAGCTCCGGGCGGAAGGTCCAGCAGGGTGGGTGCGCGTCCGGGACGCACCAGAGCGGGCGGCATGTGTCCTGCGTTCGCGATGTGGCACTGCCTTCGCTGCGGATCGCACACGGCGTAGACGCAGGTGACGATGTAGTGCTCCAGATCGCAGGTGATCTTGTCCAGGTGCTGGAGCACCGCGTCGGGGGCGAGGTCGAGGTCCGCGTAGGCGCAGGTGGCGGTCCGCAGCCGGCCCATGGTGGCGGCGGCGTCGATGCCGTTGCCCATGACGTCGCCGACCACGAGCGCGGTCTTGTCGTCGGCCAGGGGGATGACGTCGTACCAGTCGCCGCCCACCTCGCTGGTGGCCTGGGCGGGCTGGTAGCGGGTCGCGAGTTCCAGACCGTTGTGGTGCAGCGGGTGGTTGGGCAGCAGGCTGCGCTGGAGGGTGAGGGCGGTGTTGCGCACGCTCTGGTACCACCGCGCGTTGTCGATGGCCACGGCGGCGCGACCGGCCAGCTCACTGGCGAGTACGACGTCGTCGTCGTCGAACGGCAGGGGGTTGCGGGTGCGCTTGAGGTCGAGGGCCCCGAGCACCTCGCCGTGGGCGATCAGGGGCACGGCGAGGTAGGAGTGGACGCCGGCGCGAGCCAGCAGCGAGGTGCCCTCGGGGTCACGGGCGATGCGCATCAAGTCGTTCTCGCCCACGTGCCGCACCAGGACCGGCCGGCCGGTGTGGACGCACAGGGTGACCAGTCGGTCGCTGTCGTAGGTGGCCAGGTCACCGGGCGGATCGGCGGCACGGAGGGCCACGGTGGGGTGCGCCGCCTTGAAGGCGAGAGCACGGAAGAGCTCGGGGCCGCTGTCGGGTGTGCCGGTGCGGCGGCAGGCGAGGGCCGAGTCGAGCACGTCCACGGCGACGATGTCGGCGAGAACGGGGGCCGCGATATCGGCCAGTTCGCGGGCGGTACGGTCCACCTCCAGGGTGGTGCCGACGCGGGCGGAGGCGTCGGCGATGAGGGCGAGACGGCGTCGCGCCCGATCGGCCTCGGTGGCCGCCCGATGGCGCTCGGTGATGTCCACGACCGAGATCGCGCCGCCAAGAATGCGTCCGCCCGGGTCGTCCAGCCGGTAGAAGGAGATGGACCAGGCGTGGTCGTGGTCGGGATCGGCGGGGGTGCGGCCGACGGAATACTGGTCGAGGATCGGGGTTCCGGTGGCCAGGACCTGGTGCAGGGCGGACACGATGGTATCGATGTCGGGGATGGACAGGGTGTCTTTCAGATGACGGCCGATGTGCTCGTGGGCGGGCAAGCCGTCGATACGCTCCAATGCGGGATTGATCAGAAGGAAGCGCAGCTCGGGGTCCAGGAGGGCGAGGCCGATCGGAGACTGGTTCACCAGCCGCTCGCACAGTGCCAGGTCGGTCTCCACGCGCTGGAGTGTGCGGTGGTCGGCGGCGATGCCCAGGGCGAAGACGTCCCCGACGTCGTTCAGCAACCGCATGTTGCGGAACTCCATCAGCCTGGTATGGCCGTCCTTGTGCCGGATGGGAAACGCGCCCGCCCAGCTGCGGCCGGTCTGCATCACCTCGGCGAACAGGGTGAGGACCGCCTGGAAGTGCTCCGGCTGGATCAGCAGGCGCGCCGCGTAGCTCCCCAGGGCCTCCTCCGCGGTGTAGCCGAACAGTTCCTCGGCCTGCGGGCTCCAGAACACGATGCGCCCTTCGGAGTCCAGCACCACCGCCGCGACACTGAGGAGGTCCAGCAGCCCGGTCGCCCCGGACTGGTCGCCGTTCACGTGGAAGGATTCGGTTTTCATCCCAGATCTCCCTCCGTGTGCCGACATGAACCGCGGGCGGGATCCGCCATGTTCCATGGCCGGCTTCCGGTCGTTCCATGCTGTTTTTCGCCGAGTACCCAACCCAGCCCGGATGCGACTCGTTGACATGCACAGGTGGTCCGCCGGACGCGGCCCCCCGCGGTGGACGAAGAGGGCGGCAACCGACCGGTCACGGCCGCGCACGGTCAGTCGCGGTGGCGGTCGAGGTCCCGACGACGGTTCTCGGCTCCCGGTACCGATGCGGCTGTGCAGTGCTTTGTCGCTCCCCCCGCTTACCACCGCAGTACGTGCACTGCCGCAGTATGTGCACTGCGGCGTGCGGGACCTACTCTGCGTGATCTTTATGTCGTAGGATCGACCAAAGATCCTGACATGCCCTTTGCGGAGCAATGACCGGGTCGATCTGACGGACCGCATCAGGCCGGTTGTGTTGGACCATGCCCTGCCAGGAGTTCTTGTGCACAGGCCGAGTGAATGGATCCGCCGGGGCTCTACCCGGGCGCCGGGCCGTGCGACCACGTGCCCCCCGGGTCCCCCGAGGCCTGTGCCGATGTGGGCTCGCCCCCTGCGGAGCGACGGGTGATCGAGCCTGGCCGCCGTCGCGCCGAGGACCGCCGTGCGCCCCAGCCGAACAACTCGGGCATGCAGGTGCCCGCCCCGCCCGCATGGATGCGCTGGCTGCCGGCCATGTACGTGGCCATCGTCCTGGCCATCGAGCCGGTCACTCCCGTGCAATGGCCGGTGAGTTTCCTGCTCATCGCGCTTCCCCTGGTCGCCGCCTTCGCCCACGGCCCCACCACGGTCGCCGTCGTCACGGTCTGCGCCATCGCCCTGGAGGCCCTCCTTGCCGGCACCCCGTGCTGTGCGGGCCGCTCGGTGGGTTTCCTGTGGGAGCGCCACTATGTGGCCGCGTACATCTCCACCGCCCTGATCGGCGCCCTCGGCGCCATCGTCGCCGCCCACCGCACCCGCCGGGAGCGAGCCCTCGCCACGGTGCGCGCCGTGGCCGAAACCGCGCAACGCGTCCTGCTGCGCCCGGTCCCCCACCGCCTCGGCCAGGTCTGTGTGGAAACCCTCTACCTCTCCGCCGCCGCGGAGGCGAACATCGGCGGGGACCTGTACGAGGCCGTGCCCACCACGCACGGGGTCCGCCTGCTCATCGGTGACGTCCGGGGCAAAGGCCTGGTCGCCGTGGAGACGGCGGCGACCATGCTGGGCGCCTTCCGCGAGGTCGCCCACGACGAGCCGGATCTGGCCGCGGTCGCACACCGGGTGGAGACGAGCATGGCCCGCCGAGCCGCCGAGCTGCCCGGCAGCGAGATGGCGGAGCGCTTCGTCACCGCGGTGTTCGCCGAGATCCCCGAGGACGAACCCGTCGTGCGCCTGGTCAACTGCGGCCACCCACCGCCCCTGCGCATCGGCCCGGGCGGGGTCACCGAGCTGGAATCGGCCGATCCCTCGCCCCCCATCAACCTCGGCGTTCTGATCGGCGACCACTACCGCGTGGAAGTCGAGTCCCTGCGGCCCGGCGACCAACTGCTGCTCTACACAGACGGTGTCACCGAGACCCGCGACCCCGACGGAAACTTCTACCCCCTGATCGAACGCCTCCGGGAATGGGGCGCACTCCCGCCCCGTGAGCTCCTGGACCACCTGCACCAGGACCTGCTCGCCTTCAGCAACGCACATCTGGACGACGACACCGCCGTACTCGCCGCCTACCGCCTCCCCGACCCGGCGGACCAGCTGATGCAGCTCTGAGGTCTGCCGAGCCGCCCGAGCGGTCCCCAGGTGGTCGACAGGGAAAGCGGCCAGCGGCCGCACGGCACCGTCCACCCGAATTCGAGCGCAGATTCGGCGTCTGTGTCGGCACGCTGGGTACCCGCGCTCGTTGAAGCACATCTTGCGTGGGTATGGGGCGAAATAGGCATCCATGGGTGCTCCGTCCGCGACGGCGGGAGTCGACCACCCTGTACGCAGGCCCCGCAGGCCCGCGCCAGGAGGCGAGGAAGGGAGCGACGCCGTGCGTTACCGCAACCGTCGGCAAGCCGGACAGGAACTGGCCGAACGGCTTCTGGAGTGGGCCGGCAGCGGTGATCTCACCCACGTGATCGTGCTCGCGCTGCCACGCGGCGGTGTTCCGATCGGGGCGGAGATCGCCCGGGCCCTGAAGGTCCCCCTGGACGTACTGGTCGTCCGCAAGATCGGCGTGCCCGGTGCGCCGGAGATCGGCATCGGCGCGATCGTCGACGACGATCCGCCGCTGTTCGACGCCGTGGGCCTGGAGGCGATGCAGCTGGACGAGCACAAGCTCGGTTCGGAGGTCGCCGGGGAACGGGCCGAACTGTACCGGCGCGAAGGTCTCTACCGGGCAGGGCGCCCCGCGCCACACGTCACGGGACGCACCGTGGTACTCGTGGACGACGGACTGGCGACCGGCATCACGGCTCGGGCGGCACTGCGCCATCTGCACCGCGAGGCCCCGCACCGCCTGGTCCTCGCCGTCCCCGTGTGCAGCCGCTACGCCGCGCGGGAGTTGCAGGAAGAGGCCGACGACGTGATCTGCCTGCACCAGCCGCAGCACCTCGGGTCGGTGGGCGAGTGGTACTCCGACTTCGAGCAGGTCTCCGATCAGGAAGTGCTCGAGGCGCTCGAGAAGCTGCGGGACCTCCACCCGGCCTGAGCCCGGGACGTCGCGGCCGGTGGTGGACCGTCGGAGCGCGTGTGTCGTCCCATCCTGGGTACCCGCAGTGACCGGATATCGGACAGCCACGGGGAGATGAACAGGATGATCTCCGAGTTGGTGATGGTGCCCACCGAGGAAGCGGTGCTCACGGGTGACCTGGTGGTGCCCGGGCACGTACCCGCGGTGGTGCTCTTCGCACACGGCAGCGGCAGTTCCCGGCTCAGCGTGCGCAACCGCGCGGCCGCAGCCGAACTGCACAAGATGGGACTGGGCACATTGCTGCTGGACCTCCTCTCCGAACGTGAAGAGCGCGAGGACGCGGCGACGGCCCAGTACCGCTTCGACATTCCTCTGCTGAGCCGGCGCCTGGGCGCCGCTCTCGACTGGCTGGCGCAGGAGCCCAACACCAGGGGCCTTCCCGCGGGCCTGTTCGGGGCCAGTACGGGGGCGGCCGCGGCGCTGATGGCGGCGGCCGAGCAACCGGAGCGGGTGTATGCGGTCGTCTCCCGGGGCGGGCGGCCGGACCTGGCGGGCGACGCCCTGGAGCAGGTGACGGCACCGGTCCTGCTCATCGTCGGGGGCAACGACGAAACGGTCCTGAATCTCAATCAGGAGGCCGCCGCGGCGCTGTCGGCGCCGCACGAGATCTACGTGATACCGGGTGCCACCCATCTCTTCCCGGAACCCGGCGCCCTGGAGCAGGTCGCCGAGGCCGCCGGGCGGTGGTTCCTGGCCCATCTGCCCCAGAGGGAAGGCCCCGAGGGGCGGCAGCCGGGGTGACTCTCCCGACGCGTTGCCTCCGCTGCCCTGACTGACTGGAGCAAATGCCATAAAGGATGAATAAATCACCCATATTGGGGAATTCGTTGCCTAAGGGAATAACCTCTCATAGAGGGGAGACGGCAGCGATGTCGTATCCGCGGCAGTCCACCAGTGCAATGGGCACGCATCCCGAACTGGCAGAGATGCGGGAACGGCTCGAGCGCACGGCCTCCAGCGGCTCGGCGATCGCCATCGAGGGATTGATCCTCCTGGCGGGCGTCTACGCCGCGATCTCAGCTTGGGTCGTGCACTTCTCGGCTTCTGAGCGCAATCTCACCGTCAGCAATCTGATCGTCGGCATCACCCTCGCCCTCATCGGGCTGTGCCTGACCATGGCACCGGAACGCATGTTCCGCCTGGCGTGGGTGGTCGCGCCGCTCGGCGTGTGGCTTCTGATCTCCCCCTGGGTGGTCACCGCGGCCCACAGCGCGACGGCCGGCATCATCTGGAACAACTGCGTCCTCGGCGCGGTGACGCTCCTTCTGGGGCTCGCCACGATGGGCCTGACCATCGGCGTAGCCCGCCGCGGTCGGTGAGCCCGGAGAACCTGCCGAGAGCCGGCGGGACCTCCCGCCGGACGCAGGACGTCCTTCGGCTGATCAGGCGGCCGTATCGATGACCGTCAGCAGCCGTGTCAGGACATCGTCCCGGAAGAGCGCGCGGCCCTGAGCCGTACGGCGCTTCCGGTCGGGACCGGCTACGGCGATTCGTCCCAGCGCGTCGAGCAATTCACGCTCGTCGACCGCGAGGTCGGAGAGGCCGAGTGCGGCCATACGCCGTACCCCGTCCGCGCCATGGCCGGGCAGGGGCCGGTACCCCACGACCGGAAGCTCCGCGGCAAGGGCCTGTACCGCGGTCTGTCCGGCGGCGTTGTCGACCAGAGCCCGGGCTGCGTGCAGCAACCCGGGCATGTCGGCGCTCCAGCCCAGGGCGAGCACTCCCGCGTCGCCGGACAGGGTGCTGCGGAGCCGCTCGTTGCGACCGCACAGGACCACCGGAAGGAAACCGCGCGCGGCGAGCAGCCGTGCGGTGCCGGGGAGGCGGGAGCCGGCTCCCCAGGCGCCCGCGGACAGAAGGACCGGCGGGCGTCCGGGAGCGTGCCGCTCGAAGCGCCGTGCCCACAGGGCCGCCGTGGCCGCCGGCGCGAAGAACTCCGGTGCCACGACGGGTCCGGCCGCGTCGGCGGGTACGGAGATGTCCTGACGCACCTCTTCCGCGGCCTGGTCCGTGACGCACAGATACCTGTCGTTGCCCTCGTGGAGCCACTGCCGGTGCACGGCGAAGTCGATCAGGACGACGACGCTCGGCACCCGGAGCCGGCCCTGGGACCGCAGATGACCGGTCAGTTGCGCGCCGAGGTGGAAGACGGGAACCACCATGTCCGCGCGGGTGTCCTGCACCAGTGCCATGAGGCGATCGCCGGCGAGCCTGGCCAGCGACACGCCACTGGGCCGACGGCCGGTCCCGCGCCGCAGGAACACGCGATAGACCGCCGCGTACGCCCAGGGGAAGCTGCGTACGGATGCCTGGTAGCCGCTGCGCAGGCCCATTCCCAGGCCGGGCGGCAGCAGACCCAGGACGTCGACCACATGTGCCTCGTGACCGCTGCTCCACGCACGGCGCGCGAGTTCGGCGGCCACCGTGTCGTGTCCGGACCCCATGCTCGCGCTGACGATCAGCAGCCGCCGGGAGTCACGCCGGGCGCGCCGGGCAGGGTCAGCCACGGCATGCGGGAGAGGCTGCGGGGGCGGCCGATCGTGGTGCGATCCCATCGGCGGAGCCGCGCCCGTCACCTGTCGTCGGCGGACAGGTCGCGTCCGCTCGCGTCGCCCGCTGCGGCGACGCAGGGGAAAATGCACACATCAGTACCGATTGTCCCTGTCCATCCATGTCCAAACGCCTTCGACCCCCTTCCGAGTTTCGGAGTGTGGCGAGCGGGATACCCGCCGTTCGCATCCTTGGCTCGAACCCAGGAGCAGTCGCCTTCCGCCCGTCACTCCGGTGTCCGCCAGTCGCAGCTGAGGTCAGCCGCCATGTCTCATGCTCCCTCCCGTGTTCGATCCGCTTCCGCCTTCCCTGTGGACGCGCCGTCCGAGACGGGCAGGCGTTCCGATGGCCGGTCGGTTCGGCGGGGTACGGCACTGGTGACCGGCGCGTCCTCCGGCATCGGAGCCGCCGTCGCCGGGCGCCTCGCGGCAGAGGGAGGGTGGCGGCTGGTGCTGAACGGGCGCGACATGACCCGGCTGACCTGTGTCGCCGCGCAGACCTCCGCAATCGTCTTCCCCACGGATCACACCACGCCGGGTGCCCACCGCCGGCTGGCCGAGTTCGCACTCGACCGCCTGGGCCGGGTGGACCTGCTGGTGGCGTGCTCCGGCATCGGCTGGGCGGGCGACTTCGGCAGCATGCCGGCCCGCGACATCGACGAGGTCATCGGCGTGGATGTGCTCGCCACGATGCACCTCATACGGCAGCTTCTCCCCCACATGGTCGAAGCCGGCTCCGGACGCGTAGTGATCATCGGATCCTTCGCGGGCACCGTGGGCGTACGCGACGAGGCCGTCTACTCCGCGGCCAAGGCGGCACTCGGCACCTTCGCCGACGCCCTGCGGTACGAACTGCGCGGCACGGGTGTGGGCATCAGCCATGTGGTCCCCGGTGTGGTGGACACTCCGTTCTTCGATCGGCGCGGGGTGCCCTATCTGCGGTCAAGGCCGAAGCCGGTGCCGCCCGAACGGGTGGCGGAGGCCGTCTGGTCGACCGTGTGCCGGGGCCGGGACGAGGTTTTCGTACCCGGTTGGCTGCGCCTGCCCGCGCGAGTGCGCGGCGCGGCACCGGGGCTGTACCGGCGGCTCGCCGCCAGGTTCGGATGAGTGACGGGTGAGCTGGCTGACGGTCCTCCTGGCCCTGCTCGCGGCGCTCTGCAACGCCTCGGCGTCGGTCCTGCAGCGCCGGGCCGCGACGGACGAGCCGGAGAGCGGCAGAGGGGTGCGCCAGGCGGCGCGGTGGCTGGCCGGGGTGCTGCGGCGGCCGCACTGGCTGGCGGGTGCGGGCATGCTCGCCCTGTCGACGGTGCTACAGGCCGCCGCACTGGCCGTGGGCAGCCTGTCCCTGGTCCAGCCCCTGATGGCGAGTGAGCTGCTGTTCACCCTGGCCGTCGGCAGCGTGGTCTTCCACCGGAACCCCGACCGTCGCACCTGGCTGGCCTTCGTGGCCCTCGGCGTCGGGCTGGCTCTCTTCCTCGGTACGGCGAATCCCTCTCCCGGCCGGTCCACGGCTCTGCCGGGGCGCTGGCTGCCGGCTGGAGTGTCGGTGCTGTGCGCCGTCGCCCTGTTGGTGGCCGTGGCCCGCCTGTGCAGGGGCGCCCCGCGCGCCGGGCTGCTCGGGCTCGCGTCCGCGGTGTCGTTCGCCGGCACGGCCGCGCTGCTGAAGGAGGTCACGGGAAGAGTCGGGCAGGAGTCCGGCACCGTGCTGGCGCAATGGCCGCCGTACGCGACGGTCGGCGTCGGGGTGGTCGCCTTCCTGCTGTTGCAGAGCGCGTTGCGGGCCGGGACCCTGGCGGCATCCCAACCCGCCCTGACCCTCGGCGACGCCCTGACCAGTGTGGCGCTGGGGTGGGCGCTGTTCGGCGAGCAGATCGCCCTCGGTGTGCGGATCCTGCCGGAACTCGTCGGTGTGGCGCTCATCGGGGCCGGAAGCATCGGGCTGGCGAGAGCCCCGTCGGTCAGCGGCGCCTGGGACTCGGCGCCGGGAGGCCGCAACGGCGCGGACCCCGGCGCACAGAGACCGGCACATCAAGGGTCGTGAACCGGCCACCCCCGGACCGCGACACCGAAGGAGGCGGACTCACCCATGCCCCATCCCCCCGGCCATTCCCCCGCCATGCGTGCCGGCATGGCCCTGGCGCCGTTCGCCGCGGTCGCGGCCGCGCACATCGGTCCGGCCGTGACCTGGCTGCCCGGCCTGCGGCGCCGCTGCTTCCCGCGGCTCGCCGGTGTCGGCCGCCCCGGGCACATCGCCCTCACCTTCGACGACGGTCCGGATCCGGCGTCCACACCGCGCTTCCTCGACGCGCTGGACGGTCTCGGCGTGCGGGCGACCTTCTTCGTGCTGGGCGAGGCCGTCGCACAGTACCCGGCACTGACCCGTCAGACCCTGGAGCGCGGACACGAACTCGCCGTGCACGGCTGGACCCATGACCGCCCGTGGCTGCCCTCCCCCGGACGGGATACGGCCGACCTGCTTCGCGCGGTCCATGCCGTGCGTGCCATCACGGGCAGTGCGCCGCGCTGGTACCGCCCGCCCTACGGCATCCTCACCTCGGGGCGCTGGGCGGCCGCCCGGAGGGCGGGGCTCGAACCGGTGCTGTGGACCGCCTGGGGCAGGGACTGGACCGCCGACGCCACGCCCGACTCCGTACGCGCGGTCGCCGAAGCCGACCTGCGGGGCGGCGGCACCCTGCTCCTGCACGACTCCGACCGGACCTCGGCCGCCGGCTGCTGGCGTGCCACACTCGGCGCGCTGCCGGGGATCGTGAACGCCTGCCGTGACGCCGGTCTGACCGTGGGTCCGCTCGCCGAACACGGCACGGGAACCGGAGGAGCGCGCGTGAAGAACCACGGTGCCTTCGCGGTCGCCGTCGGCAGCGGCCGGCCCAAGCCGGTCGGCTCCGGGGAGCCGTAGCCCGGAAGCCACCGATGCGAAGGGTGCGCCGACGATGTCCGGAACGGCGCGCCCGTGATGGTGCGGGGGCACCCGAGTCGCCCGCACCGGCGGGCGCGCCGCATTCATGCCGTGGGCGCAGGCGAAACCGGCCATGCGCCCTCGCGCTTGAGCACGGCGGGGGCGCGCTGCTCAGACCCGGGGCGCTCCCCCACGCAGTCCGTCCATCACGAGGTCCAGCAGCCTGGTGGCGCGCGGCTGCCAGTCCGTGCGGGGATCGATCTGCCAGAGGCCGGCGATGGCGAGGAGGAAGTCGTCGGAGGTCACCCCCGGACGAATGGTGCCGGCCTCCTCGTTCGCGCGGAGCAGGAGTTCGGCCGCGGAGGTCACCGGTGTGTGGCCCGGTTTCGCGGGGCTCCCGGGGGCGCTGGTGGCCTGCCGGATGGCATCCGC
Organism: Streptomyces sp. NPDC046900; assembly: GCF_040644975.1. Lineage (NCBI taxonomy): Bacteria > Bacillati > Actinomycetota > Actinomycetes > Kitasatosporales > Streptomycetaceae > Streptomyces > Streptomyces sp. NPDC046900. Next base: position 141,865 of record NZ_JBEYXD010000006.1, read on the forward strand.
CAGACCGGCCTTGGCCATGGCGAACCGGGCGAGGCGGTCCATCCACTCGCGCAGCGCCTGGTCCGGCGCCCGGGTCGCCAGCAGCTGGGCCGCGCTGTCGGCGACCTGCTGCGTCTCGTACCGGTACACCTCGAGGACGAGCGCCTCGCGATTGGGGAAGTTGCGGTAGAAAGTGCCCTGCCCGACGCCCGCCTTCTTGGCGATCACACTCAGGGGGGTGTCCGCACAGCGCGTCAGCTCGGTCACGGCCACTTCCAGGATGCGCTCGCGATTTCGTTGCGCGTCCGAGCGCAGAGGCGCCTCCTTCTTCCGCTGCACTCGCCCTCCTCGCGGGTCCCCGGCCGAACCCGGCCTTGCTAACCGGACAGCTGTCCGTTACGTTTCTCATTACCGGACAGCTGTCCGATTAGCTCCACCATAGCGTCGGACACGGCCGAGGTCGCCTGCCGGTGGCCGCCCATCGGCGTTGTCCCCCGCATCCTGCGCGCATCGCAAGCGATACCGCTACGTACAGCGCCATCCCCCCGAGTCCTCTGCCTGCCGGACCGCCCCCACGTGCCCCTGATACGGGAAAGAAGGCTGATCATGGCCCCAGCCCCCTTGTCGACGTACAGCGACATCACCTTGAACATCAACGGCGAGAAGTACGCGCTGTCCGTCGACCACCGCACCACCCTGCTCGACGCACTGCGCGAGCGCCTCGATCTGACCGGCACGAAGAAGGGCTGCGACCAGGGACAGTGCGGTGCCTGCACCGTACTGGTCGACGGGCGCCGGGCCGTCTCCTGCCTGCAACTCGCGGTGGCCGCCGAGGGGCGCGAGATCACCACCATCGAAGGCGTGGCCGACGGCGAGCGGCTCCACCCCGTTCAGCAGGCGTTCCTCGACCTCGACGGCTACCAGTGCGGTTACTGCACCCCCGGACAGATCTGTTCCGCGGTGGCGGTGCTCAAGGAACACGCCGAGGGCTGGCCCAGTGCCGTCACCGACGACGTCCGGCCCGAAGCGGGCCCACCACCGCTCACCGACGACGAGATCAGGGAGCGGATGAGTGGCAACCTGTGCCGCTGCGGCGCGTATGTGTCGATCGTGCAGGCGGTCGCCCGGGCGGCCGCTGCCGGCGCGGAGGCGCAGGACGCGGAGGCGGCGGCATGAGGGAATTCGGCTATCAGAGGGCGTCCGACGTCGCCGGCGCGGTGGCCCTGCTCGGTGACGATCCGGACGCGCGCTTCCTCGGCGGCGGCACCAACCTCGTCGACCTGATGAAGACCGGGGTGGAACGGCCCGCCCGGCTGGTGGACGTACGCGAACTCCCCCTGGACCGGATCGAGTCGACGGACGACGGCGGCCTGCGCATCGGCGCCACCGTCACCAACGGCGATCTCGCCGCCCACCCCGAAGTACGGCGACGGTATCCGGCGTTGGCACAGGCGGTGCTGGCCGGTGCCTCCGGGCAACTGCGCAATATGGCCACGGTCGGCGGTAACCTGCTCCAGCGCACACGCTGCGGCTACTTCGCCGACGTGACCAGGCCGTGCAACAAGCGTGTCCCGGGCAGCGGCTGCCCCGCGGTCGAGGGCGAGCACCGCAACCACGCGATCCTCGGTGCCTCCGAGCACTGTGTGGCCGTCCACCCCTCGGACATGGGCGTGGCGCTGACCGCATTCGACGCCGTCGTCTCCTACGAAACCGTGGACGGGCCGGGCGAGTTGCCGCTCACCGAGTTCTACCTGCCGGTGGGCGACACCCCGCACCGGGAGACCGCGCTGCCACTGGGAGCGCTGATCACGGGCGTCACCCTGCCGCCCGCTCCGGTCGCCGCCCGATCGCGCTACCGCAAAGTGCGGGAGCGTGCCTCGTACGCGTTCGCGATCGGCTCGATCGCCGGTGCGCTCGACGTCCGGGACGGTGTCGTGCAGGACGTACGTCTGGCCTTCGGCGCCGTGGCGTCCCGGCCGTGGCGTGCCCGGACGGCCGAACGCGTCCTCACCGGCGCGCCGGCCGACGGCAAGACCTTCGCCGCCGCCGCGGACGCCGAACTGACGGCGGCCGCGCCGCTGCCGCACAACGGATACAAGGTGACACTGATGCGCAACCTCGTGGTGGCCGTGCTCACCGAACTCGCCGAGGAGGCCGACCGATGACGACCCTGACGACCGGGACCGCGACGGCCAAAGCCTCCGTCGGGACGGCGCACGTCCGTGTGGAGGGCCGGGACAAGGTCACCGGGGCGGCCCGCTACGCAGGCGAGATCCCCTTCGCCGAACTCGCCCACGGCTGGCTGGTGCTGTCCACCGTCGCCCGCGGCCGCATCCGCTCGGTGGAGACGGCTCCGGTCCTCGGTATGCCGGGTGTCCTCGCCGTGCTGCACCACCAGAACGCCCCGCGCGTCGACAGCGACCACACCGGCCTCCTGGGGGTGGCGCCGGAGCCGACCTCGGCCCTCTTCCAGCACGACCGCGTGCCGCACATGGGCTGGCCGGTGGCGCTTGTCGTGGCCGAGACGTCCGAACAGGCCAGGGAGGCCGCCGAGGCGCTCGTGGTGCACTACGCGCAGGAGCCGCACGACGTGGCGTTCACCGGCGGGCACCCGGATGCGTACCCGGTGGACGGCCATATGCCGGGGGTGACGGAGCGAGGGGACCTCGACGGCGAACTCGCGGCGTCCGCCGTCGTCGTGGACGCGGAGTACACCACGCCGGAAGAGCACCACAACCCGATGGAGCCGCACGCGGCGATGGCCCGGTGGGACGACGGGCGGCTCGAAGTCGTGGACTCCAACCAGGGAACCACCTGGGTCGCGGACGGACTCGCCAAACTGTTCTCCCTCGACCCGGCCGCGGTGCGGGTGCGGTCCGAACATGTCGGCGGCGGCTTCGGGAGCAAGGGCGTCCGCGCCCACCAGGTCGCAGCCGTGATGGCCGCCACCGTACTGCGGCGCCCGGTACGCGTGATCATGACCCGTCGTCAGATGTTCTCCCTCGCCGGGTACCGCAGTCCCACCACCCAGCGCGTCAGGCTCGGCGCCGGCCCCGACGGACGGCTGCGCGCACTGGAGCACAGCTCCCTCAACCTCACCTCGACCGTGCACGAGTTCGTCGAGCCGAGCGCCGGGGTCGCACGGGTCATGTATGACGCCGACGCCCATCACACGGCCAACCGGGTGGTACGACTCGATGTGCCGACACCGACGTGGATGCGCGCGCCGGGCGAGGCACCGGGCTCGTTCGCACTGGAAGCGGCACTCGACGAACTCGCCGAGAAGTGCGGGATCGACCCGATCGAGCTGCGCGCCCGCAACGAACCCGAGCGAGGTCCTGTGTCCGGGCTGCCGTTCGGGGGCCGCAACCTGCTCGCCTGTTTCCGGGAGGGCGCCCGCAGATTCGGCTGGGCGGACCGGGACCCGCGTCCCGGCCTGCGCCGCGACGGGCGCTGGCTGCTGGGCACCGGCACGGCGGCGGCCTCCTTCCCCGCGGGAGCGGGACCGTCCACCGCGGTCGTGACGGCGGAGGCGGACGGCACCTTCACCGTGCGGATTGCCGCTGCGGACATCGGAACCGGGGCCAGGACCGCGCTCACCCTGGTCGCGGCCGACGCCCTGGAGGTGGTCCCGGACCGTGTCCGGGTCCGGATCGGGGACAGCGACTTCGGGCCGGCGATGATCGCCGGAGGGTCGATGGGCACCCGCTCCTGGGCCTGGGCGGTGACGGAGGCCGCGCGCGAGGTGCGGGAGCGACTCGCCCTCGGCACCGCCGTCCCCGCGGAGGGCATCACGGTGCGGTCGAACACGTCCGCGGCCATCGGCGCCCTCACGCCGAAGGAACGGCACTCCTTCGGAGCGCAGTTCGCCGAGGTGGCCGTCGACACCACCACGGGAGAGGTACGCGTACGACGCATGCTCGGCGTCTTCGCGGCGGGCCGGATCGTCAACCCGCTCACGGCACGCAGCCAGTTCGTCGGCGGGATGACCTGGGGCATCTCCATGGCACTGCACGAGGAGGCGGTCAGGGACCTGGCCTCGGGCGGACATGTCGGAGCCGATCTCGCGGGCTACCACGTCGCCACGCACGCCGACGTGCCGCACCTGGAGGCGCACTGGCTGGAGGACCCGGACCCGGACGACCCGGTCGGCATCAAGGGCATCGGGGAGATCGGCATCGTCGGCGCCGCGGCGGCGATCGCCAACGCGGTCTGGCACGCCACCGGTGTACGCCACCGGAATCTGCCCATCCGTCCCGACCGCGTTCTGTCGGCCGGCACGGGAGCGCCCCATGCTTGACATCGCCGGGCAGTTGAGCGGCTGGATCGAGGAGGGCCGGGACTTCGCCGTCGCCACCGTGGTGGCCGTCGGCGGCAGCGCGCCGCGCGGTCCCGGCGCGGCCCTCGCCGTCGACAGCGAAGGCACGGTCATCGGCTCTGTGTCCGGCGGCTGTGTCGAAGGGGCGGTGTACGAGCTGTGCGTCCAGGCGCTGCGGGACGGCGAGACGGTCCTGGAACGCTTCGGCTACAGCGACCGGGACGCTTTCGCCGTCGGGCTGACCTGCGGCGGGGTCATCGACATCATGGTCACTCCGGTCGGCACGCAGTCACCCGCACGGCCGGTCCTGCAATCGGCGCTGGCGGCAGCCGTACGGCATGAGCCCGCGGCTCTCGCCCGAGTGGCCCGGGGGCCGGCCTCCTTGCTCGGCAGGGCCGTGCTCGTGCGCCCCGACGGAGCGTACGAGGGCCATCTGGGCGGGCGGACGGAACTGGACCGGACCGCGGCGGCCGAGGCACGGGCCATGCTGGAGGCCGGGCGCACCGGCACGGTCGAGCTTTCGCAGGACGGCTCGCACTGCCCGGGCGGCCTCACCCTGCTGGTCGAGACGCATGTGCCCCCGCCTCGGCTGATCGTCTTCGGGGCGATCGACTTCGCCGCCGCGCTCGTGCGTGCGGGCAAGTTCCTCGGCTACCACGTGACCGTGTGCGACGCCCGGCCGGTCTTCGCCACACGGGCCCGATTCCCCGACGCGGACGACGTCGTGGTCGACTGGCCGCACCGCTACCTGCGGCGTACCGCGACCGACGGGCGCACGGTGCTGTGCGTGCTCACCCACGACGCCAAGTTCGACGTACCCCTGCTCAGGGCGGCGCTGCGGATGCCGGTCGCGTTCGTCGGCGCCATGGGCTCACGTCGCACCCATGAAGACCGCAACCGGCGGCTGCGTGAGGCGGGGGTGAGCGAGCGGGAGTTGTCCAGGCTGCGGTCGCCGATCGGCCTCGATCTGGGTGCCCGGACGCCCGAGGAGACCGCTCTGTCGATCGCGGCCGAGATCGTCGCGGCCCGGCGGGGCGGCACGGGCGTCCCGCTGACCGGCTCCGGGACGCCGATTCACCATGGCGCAGAAGAGCGGGGCCGCGTCGCGGCCGCCTGAGCGGCAGGACGGTCCCGGCCCGGGCACGGGTCGACGGACTCGAGTGGCCCTTTGGCGGCTGGACGCCCACGTTCTGACGGCCTGTATGCCAGGTGCCCACCGCCACTGAGTGCCGATGACCGAGGCGGTCTCGGCCTCGGCTCGTGAGGCACCAGCGGTCCTTGAACGTCCGGTCCAGTGATGCCGTCCGCCCCGCCCCGAATCCGGCACACCGGGGCTCCGCGCTCGCTGGGCGGGGCCCAAGTGGAGCCTGCATCATGCGCAGGACGGACCGGGGCACCGGCACGGACCAGGTGCCCGCCCGCCTCGGCCGTAAGAGGGATCGGTCCCGCCGGAGCCGGGGCGTGCCCGTCCGGCAGGTCCCGGCTCGGATAGCTTTCGGGAGCCGACCGGAAAGTACGCATGACCTACCGTCAGCTGTACTGACCGGACACCGCCGTGCCGGCGCCACCCGTCCGACGTCCTGCTCCCGGTCGCCGACACCGGGCACGAACCGGCCGCCCGGGCTGGGCAGCGGGGGCTCCGGTACGCCCCGACAGCGCATGGTCCCCTGCGCTGTCGGGGCCGACGGGCGGCGGCTCCTTCTCCTTCGCCAACGGCTCGGCGTTCTCCCGGACTTGCTCGACGCGAGGGCTACGGTTGCGTGCTGGCGGAGGCCGACGTCGCGTCGGCTCCCTTCTCCTTCGCCGCCTGAAGCGCCTTCAGGTAGTCCTCCGGGGACAGCGCCTTGCACTCCGGCGTGCCGTCGTCCGCGGTGTCGTTCTTCCTGGCCACCAGGGCGTCCGTGCAGGCGGCTATCTGCTCCGCGCTCGCGGTCTCGGCAGCAGTGGAGGTCGGCTTCGCGGACCCGTCACTGCCCGAGTCGAGGGCGGAGCAGCCCGTCAACGCGAGCACGGCGACGACGAATACGGCGGCGGTGTGGCGCATGGTCTTCCTCAAGTAGCGGGCAGTTCGGTCAACGTCGGGGACGGGGTGTCGAGGGCCGGGAGGGCACGGCACAGCTGCCGCCTGGGCCGGCGGCGTATGCCTGAGTGACCTCGTGGTCACGTAGGGGAACGGCCGGACTTTTGCATTCCAGGCGCGCCGCGTCAACCGCTCCTTCACAATTAGGCCGCGTCGTTACGGATCAGCGCCCGAGCGGGCAGCGAAGCGGCCGGTGCCGGCCAGCCGGACACCCGCCCGCCCGAGCTGCGAGGGCCCGCCCGAGCGCCGTGGGATGCGGGCCTGCCCCTGACGGGTGAATCTGGGGGTATGGCCGAGCGTCGCGTGATCGTTTCCCCGCCCTCCGAGACCGGCGGCCGGCGTGTCCGGGCCGACGGCGAAATCCTGGGCATGGCGTACGGCCTGCACGATCTGGCGGTGCTCCTGCAGCGTGCCGGGCTGGAGGGCTGGGACGAACTGGATGTCGCCGAGTCACCCCTGATCGAGTGGCACGGTGGTGGACCCGAGGTATGGCCGAGGAGCGGCTGAGCGCGGCTGACCCAGTCCGTACGGCCTACCGCGGTGGCGGATCGGTCGTGCTCGCGGGTGCCTCACCCTGTGGCGGCTGAAGGGACGACGAACGCCCTCGCCTGCCGTGCCGCAGCGCCGCTGGGTGAACTCGGCTGCGCGAGGGCGTCGGCGAATCCGGGCGGCCATCCGCCCGGGACGACAACCCGGCCGTCGGTCTCGTCCTCGCCGAGGAGCCCGGATCCGGGGCCCCGGCGGGGCGCGGACGGGAGGTGTGGGCGCATGCGGACACCGGGCCGCGTCCGGCTGCGCCAGGCCCCGGCCTGGCTCCGTGCGCACGATCCAGAGCTCGCGGCGACCCGCCGGGCAGTGCGCACGGCGCTCGTGATGCCGGGCCTGTTCGCCTTGTGCGGCGAGGTGATCGGATCGCCCGCCATGGCGACCTTCGCGGCGTTCGGTTCCTTCTCGATGCTGCTGCTCGTCGAGTTCACCGGCCCGATGGTGCAGCGGCTGCGGGCCCAGCTGGGCCTCGCGGTGGCCTGGATAGTACTCATATGCCTCGGCACACTCGTGGCCCGTGAGGTCTGGCTCGCGGTGGCCTCGATGGTCCTGGTGGGTTTCCTGATCCTCTTCTCCGCCGTGGTCAGTTCCGTTCTGTCGGGGGCGACGACGGCACTGCTGCTGGCCTTCATCCTCCCGGTCACCTCCTCCGGGACGCTGTCGCAGCTGCCCGAGCGGCTCGCCGGAGCGGGCCTGGCGGCCGCCGCGTCCCTACTGGCGATCTCCCTGTTGTGGCCCCGCCCGGCGGCCGACCCCCTGAGCGCGCCCGCCTCGCGTGTCTGCCGCGCGACCGCCGCGCAACTGCGCATCGACGCCGCCCGGCTGGCGGGCGGGCCCAACGCGCCGGGTGTCCCGCAGTGCCGCGCCGCGGCCGAGGAAGCCGCCGCGGCCGCCGGCGAGCTGCGCCGCGCGTTCGATGCCACCCCCTACCGGCCCACCGGGCTGTCCGCCGGCTCCCGGGCCCTGGTCCGCCTCGTCGACGAACTGACCTGGCTGTGCGCCATCGTGGCGGACAGGCCGCCCCCGCACGAGGACCTCCCGGCCTGCGACCCGGCGGCCCATCGCGTCCGCCGGGCCGGCGCCGAAGTGCTGGACCGGGCCGCCGAACTGCTGGACGCGCCGCGCGAGCCCCCCGACGCTCTCCAGGCAGCCAGGACCCGACTGCGCTCGGCCCTTGCGGACATGGAACGCAGCGCCACCACCCGACTGCCCCTGCGGCGGCCCAGCCCGGCCACCGAATCGGCGGTCCGCGCCTTCCTCGGCACGCTGGACCTGTCGTTCCGCGCCCAAGAACTGGGGTTCGCGACGCTCCAGATCGCCGGAAACGTGGACCTGGCGGCCGCCGCCGAACGGCGTGGCTGGGCCGAGCGTCTCCTCGGCCGAGATCCCGGCGCCCTGGGCGGGCCCCTGGCGGCGGCGCACGAGCGGGCGGCCGCGCATCTGCAGCCGCACTCGGTCTGGCTCCACAACAGTCTCCGGGGCGCGCTGGGCCTCGGCGCCGCGGTGGCCCTCGCCGACCTGGCCGGTATTCAGCACTCGTTCTGGGTGCTTCTGGGAACCCTTTCCGTACTGCGTTCGAACGCGCTCAACACCGGTCAGAACGCGCTGCGCGCCCTGGGCGGTACCGTCGCCGGCTCGCTCATCGGGGCCGGGCTGCTGCACCCGTTCGGGCACCACGGCACACCTCTGTGGTTCCTGCTGCCCCTCGCCGTGCTCGTTGCCGGCATCGCACCCACGGCCATCTCCTTCGCCGCCGGACAGGCGGCCTTCACCATCACCCTCGTCATCCTGTTCAACATCGGACACGACCCCAACTGGCACATCGCCCTGCTGCGGGTCCAGGACATCGCTCTCGGCTGCGCGGTGAGCATGGTGGTCGGCCTGCTCTTCTGGCCGCGCGGTGCCGCGGCCGCGGTCGACCGGGCCCTCGCCACGGCGTACACGGACAGCGCCCGCTATCTGGCGGGCGCGGTGCGGTACGCCGTCCGCCGCTGCGGCCCCGATCCCGCACCGGCCGACGCCCCGGTGCGCCTGGGCCGCCAGGCGGCCGCCGCCGCCCGCAGGCTCGATGACGCCTTCCGCGGCTACCTCGCCGAACACGGCGCGAAACCGGTCCCCCTGGCGGACATGACGACCCTGGTCACCGGCATCGTAGGACTGCGCCTCGCCGCGGACGCCGTGCTGATGCTGTGGCAACGCGACGGACAGCCGCACACGGAGGCGGACCGGGCCGACGCCCGCCTCGTCCTGCTGAACACCGCGAACCACGTGTCCGACTGGTACCGGTCCCTGGCCACCGGCCTGACCATGCACACATCCGTGCCCGATCCGCTGCCGCGCAGTCCCGCCGCCGAGGCACGCCTGGTCGCGTCCCTCCATCAGGACCTGACCGACGACCGCGGACAGGCCACCGGCACCGCCGTGCGCATCATCTGGACCTCCGACCACCTCGACGTCGCCCGCCGCCTCCAGCCCAGCCTGGCGGCGGCAGCGGCGGCCGCCGGTCCGGACGGAACGACCGGCACATCCCTTGCCCGCCGGTGGCGCCGCCGAGCCGGCCCACGGCGCGATCACGATCCCGGGGAGCGCTGACACCGCAGGCATGGCCGAAGGGCGGCAGCCCGCCGGCCGCGGCGCGTGTCGCGGATGCCTGCGGCCGCCGCGTGTCCCATCCGAGGGCGTCCGAGGCGGCGCTCAAATGTGGGGACCGGGCCTCGCCGGCCGGTGATCCAAAGGATGCGCGAAGCCACGACGGCGGTTTCCCTCCGCCGCGCTTCCGGCGTGGCGCTCGTCCGCAGGGAACAGCACCCGCCCGCCGGTGGCGCACAAACTGCGCGAAGCCACAGCCGTACAGGACCGCCTTCGGCGACGGTGGCAGGCGGCTGGGGGCATGCTGGAGAAATGATCGTGCTCGCCGCGTTGTTCGCCGTCACCGGCGCTGCCAGCAATGCGATGGGTACGGCCTTTCAGCGCAAGGCGGCGTCCACCGTCTCACGTGGCGGTGGGCTGCGGCTCGTCGTCGCACTCGCACACCGCCCTGCCTGGCTGATCGGCATCGGCGGCGTCATGGGGGCCGCACTGTTCCAGGCGCTGGCCCTGCTGAACGGCCCCATGGCCCTGGTGCAGCCGCTCTTCGTCCTCGAATTGCCCTTCGCCCTGCTGATCGCGGCCCAGCTCATGCACCGCCGGCTGCCGCCCGCGGCCTGGTGGGCGATCACGGGGGTGGTCGGGGGACTCGCACTGGTCCTCGGATCCGCGTCCCCGGCCGGCGCGCAGAACCAGGCGTCCATGATGCGCTGGCTCCCGGTCCTGGTGATCTGCCTGGGAGCCATGGCGGCGGCGGTCGCCGTGGCCCGCCCGGGCCGCCCCCCGCTGTTCCGGGCCGCCGTGCTGGCCACGGCCTCGGCCATCGGCAACGCCCTCACCGCCGCGCTGCTGAAGTCGGCCACGGGGAAGTTCGCCGAGGGAGGTCTGCCGGCCTTTCTGACGTCCTGGCAGACGTACGGCTTCGCGGTGACCGGTGTCTGCGCGATCCTGCTGCTCGAGAACGCCCTCCAGGCGGGCTTGCTGACCGCGTCCCAGCCGGCGCTGACCATCGGGGACGCCACGGTGAGCCTGATGATCGGCATCACGCTGTTCGAGGAGCGGATCCGGACCGGCTGGTGGGTGCTGCCGGAGTTGATCGGGGTCGCGCTCATCGTGTGGGGGGTACTGAGGCTGAGCCGGGTGGTCGGCACGCAGGCGGCGGAGGCCGCAGGCGCACGGAGCTCATCTGCCTGAGGCGCCCCGGCCGTCGGACCCGTGGTGCTCACCGCGTCAGGCTCGCCGCCCTTCCTGGCGGCTCTCCTTGCGTCAGTCGAAGCGCCATTCGAGGCGCCACTCGAAGGTCGCGCCGAACTCAGCCCCCTCCGGACACTTATGCCCCACTTGTCTTACCCTGGACTGATACCAGGTGGGGACTACAGGTATCTGTAGGTGACATCCTTGGTATGAATTGAGCTGGAATGACTGATCCTGAGTGGAACGTCGGTCACAGCGGAAGCGTGTCCGATGCGGTCACGGCCACCATCAGCCCGGGAGGCACCATCACGGGCTGGAGCCCGGCGGCCGAGCGGTTGCTGGGCTACCGTGCGGCGGAGGTCGTAGGCCACACCGCGACCGATCTGCTCGCCGCCCGCGGGCCGTCCGACGCAGCGGGGCTCTCCCTGATCGGCTCCCAGGAGTGGAGCGGCACCGCGGCGCTCCGGCATCGCGACGGTCACCGCGTGGCACTGACCCTGCACGCCTATCCGTCGCTCGACGGCCGAGGCCGGCCCCAGGGGTTCGTGGTGATCGCCGCGACCGGCTCGACGGAGGCGCAGCGCGATCAGAGGATGGTGGCGTGGGCCTTCGCCCAGTCCTCGATCGCCCTGTCCACCTTCACCACCGACACCCGCTCCTGGCAGCTGAACGCCATGGCGTCGGAAAGCCCCCGCGGTGACGACGGTGAGCCGGGCCCGTCGCCGTACACGGATCTGCTCGACGGCAGCCGCGCCGACGAAGGGTTCCTGCGGTGTGTGCAGCAGGTCGCGGAGCGGGCGGAGCCGATGCGCTACGAGCGGCACATCCCGGGGCCGTCCTCCACCCGGGAGCAGGCCTGGGTCATCGAGCTGTGGCCGGTGCGGGACCCTGTGACCAACCGCGTGTGCGGTGTCGGCACCGCGACCTTCGAGAGCAGCCAGCACCATACGGCCCGGCAGCGCCTGGCGCTGCTGAACGAGGCGGGCACCCGCATCGGCACCACCTTGAACGTGACCCGTACCGCCGAGGAACTGGCCGATCTGGCCGTGCCGCACCTCGCCGACTTCGTGAGCGTGGACCTGCTGGACACCGTGACGCGCGGTGAGGAGCCCGTTCCGGGACCCGTCGACGCCTCGGTCGGCCTGCGGCGCGTGGCGCACCAGTCCGCCCGGCAGGGGGTGCCCGAAGCGGCGGTCGCACTCGGCGCCATCGACACCTATCTCCCGCTCTCACCCCCCGCCCGGGCCCTCCGCACCGGGCGGCCCGTGCTCAGCGCGAAGGGGGATCCCGACTTCAACCAATGGATCGCCGTCAACGAGAGGCGATACCGCAGTGTGCACGCATTCGATTTCCACTCGGTCATGTCCATACCGCTGCGGGCGCGGGGGATCTCGCTCGGCGTGGCGGTCTTCGCCCGTCTCAAGGACTCGGTCCCCTTCGAGCCGGACGATCTCATCCTCGCCGAGGAACTGGCCGGCAGGGCGGCGGTCGGCGTGGACAACGCGCGCCGCTACACCCGCGAGCGCACCAACGCGCTCACTCTCCAGCGCAGTCTGCTGCCCCGTGACCTCCCCCATCAGGCGGCCGTGGAGGTCGCGTACCGCTATCTGCCGGCCGGCAACGGCGCCGGAGTGGGCGGTGACTGGTTCGACGTGGTGCCCCTGTCCGGTACCCGGGTCGCCCTGGTCGTCGGCGACGTGGTCGGGCACGGCATCCACGCCTCGGCCACCATGGGGCGGCTGCGCACGGCCGTGCGCACCCTCGCCGATGTGGACCTTCCCCCCGACGAGCTCCTGACCCATCTCGACGACCTGGTCAGCCACCTCACCACCGACAACGAGAGCGTCGTCGGGGACGAGCCGCTGACCGGCGGGATCGGCGCGACCTGTCTGTACGCCGTCTACGACCCGGTCTCCCGCGTCTGCACACTGGCGAGCGCGGGCCACGTCCCGCCGGCGGTGCTGCTGCCGGACGGCACGGTCAGCCTGGTCCGGCTCACTCCGGGTCCGCTGCTCGGTGTCGGGGGCCTGCCCTTCGAGTGCACCGAGCTGGAGCTGCCGGAGGGGAGTCTGCTCGCCCTGTACACCGACGGCTTGGTCGAGTCCCACGACCATGACGTCGGCCTGGGGCTCGACCGGCTGTGCGAAGCCCTGGCGTCCCCCGTCCTCTCCCTGGACGAGGCCTGCGACCACCTCATCGAGGCGATGCTGCCGCAGGGCCCCGTCGACGACGTGGCCCTGGTCCTCGCCCGCACCCGCGCCCTGCACGCCGACCAGGTCGCCGCCTGGGCGCTGCCGTCCGACCCCGCGGTCGTCGCCGACGCCCGGGCCCAGACCACCCACCAGCTCGCGCTCTGGGGGCTGCAGGACGCGGCCTTCGTCACCGAACTGGTGGTGAGCGAGCTGGTCACCAACGCCATCCGGTACGGCGAAGTGCCCATCGGGCTGCGGCTGATCCGGGACCGCACGCTGATCTGCGAGGTCTCCGACGCCAGCAGCACCGCGCCGCATCTGCGCCGGGCCCGCGTCTACGACGAGGGAGGACGCGGCCTGCACCTGGTTGCTCGGCTCACCCAGGGCTGGGGCACCCGCCAGACCTCCACAGGCAAGACCATCTGGGCCGAACAGGCCCTCCCGGTCGGCTGACCGGCGGCACGGCGCGGTCCGCAACCGTGACGGGTCCTGCGCGAGGGTGCCGGCGTCCGTCCCGGCCCCGCAGGGGTACTTTCTCCCGGCCCCGCAGGGGTACTTACTCCCGCCCCCGGGCGATCAGCAGGGCGACATCGTCCTCCCCGCCGGGCGGCCGGAGGATGTCGAGCACCCGGTCGCACGTTTCCCCCAGGTCGAGGCCTTGCGTGGTGGTGAGGGCGTCGAGGAGGGTGCCGAGGCCGGTGTCGATGGGATCACTGCGGGTCTCCACCAGACCGTCGGTGTAGAGGGCGAGTTGGTCGCCGGGACGGAAGGCGATGGTGGCCGGCTCGAAGGGGACCCCGCCCACACCCAGCGGCGCGCCGGTGGGCAGCTCGAGCAGTTGTGCGGGCCAGCCGGGGCGGAGCAGGGCCGGCGGCAGATGGCCGGCGAGGCAGATCCGGCAGGTGCCGCGGTGCGGGTCGTAGACGCAGTAGATGCAGGTGGCGATGGTGTGCCCGACTCCCTCGGTCAGATGGTCGAGGTGCTGGAGGACCTCGGCGGGGGCGAGGTCGAGTTCGGCGAAGGCGCGGGTGGCGCTGCGCAGCTGGCCCATGGTGGCGGCGGCACTGACACCGCTGCCCATGACGTCACCCACGACGAGGGCTGTCTTGTCGCCTCGGAGGGGTATCGCGTCGAACCAGTCGCCGCCTATCTCGCTGACCGCGCCGGCGGGCTGGTACCGGCAGGCCACCTCAAGGCCCGGCAGCCGCGACGGGGGCTCGGAGAGCAGGCTGCGCTGGAGGGTGAGGGCGGTGTGGCGCTGGGCTTGGTACCAGCGGGCGTTGTCGATGGAGACGGCGGCGCGGGCGGCCAGTTCGCTGGCGAGGACCGCATCGTCCTCGGTGAACGGCGCGGAGTTGCCGCTGCGTCTGAGGTCGAGGGCGCCGAGGACCTCGCCGCGGGCCACCAGCGGCACCGCGAGATAGGAGTGCACACCGGCCTCGGCGAGGAGTGAGACCGACTCGTCGGGGCGGGCGATACGTATCAGGTCCTCGCTGGTGGTGCGGGCCACCATGACCGGCCGGCGGGCGTGCAGGCAGTCGGTGATCAGCCGGTCGCCGTCGAACAGGGCCGGGTCCCCCGGCGGGCCCGCCGTCTGAGTCGTCGGGTCGGGGTCGGCCGAACTGACCGCGAGGACGCGGAGGCGGACGGAGGAGGCATGGAGCGCGGCCCGGTCGTGGAAGGCGCCGTCGAGTACGACCACGGCCGCGACGTCGGCGAGACCCGGCACGACGAAGTCGGCGAGTTCGCGGGCCGTCTGCTCCAGGCCGAGGGTGGACCCCACGGCAGCGGACGCCTTGGCGATCAGCGCCAGGCGCTGGCGGGCCTGTGCCGCCTCGGCCGCGACTCGGTGGCGTTCGGTGATGTCGACGACGGAGCTGGCCATGCCGAGGATGCGCCCGCTCGAGTCCTCCAGCCGGAAGTAGGAGACCGACCAGGCGTGGTCGTGGTCCGGGTCGGCGTGGGTCCGGCCGACGACGTAGCGGTCCACGACCGGCTCGCCTGTCTCCAGGACGCGGCGCATCCGGCTCTCTATGGCCTCGCCGTCCATGTGGGTCAGGACGTCTCGGACCCGGCGTCCCAGATGCTCGGCCGCAGTCCGGCCGTGGATGCGTTCCAGGGCGGGGTTCACGGTCACGAACCGCAGGTCGGGGTCCAGGACGGCCAGCCCGATCGGCGACTGCGACACCAGACGTGCGGACAGCGCGACGTCCCGTTCGAGCCGCAGCACGGTCTCCTGGTCCGCGGCGAGGCCGAGGGCGTAGCTGTCGCCGAGGTCGTCCAGCAGCCGCATGTTGCGGAACTCCACCAGGCGGGTGCCGCCGTCCTTGTGCCGAATGGGAAAGGCACCGGCCCAGCCGACGCCTGATTCCATGACATCGGCGAACAGCTTGACCACCTCGCCCCAGTGCTCTTCGTGCACCATCAGGCGAGCCGCGAACTCCCCCAGCGCCTCCGCCGGGGTGTAACCGAACAGCTCCTCGGCCTGCGGGCTCCAGAACACCACCCGCCCCTCCGCGTCGAGCACCACCGCGGCGACGTTCAGCAGATCGAGCAGGCTGCTGGGCGGCGCCGCAGGGCCGGTCGTCGGCCGGCCCGCACCTTCGCGGAAAAAAGAGTCCGCCTTGCCCATGAACCGATTGTCCTCTACCAGCCGGTGCCACGGCTCGAACCCGGTCGCATTGGTGCACACGCCGGCTCCTTCCACAGCCTTGCCGGAGCGGGGCGCCGCACGGGAAACCGATCGGTCCAGGCGGCCGTCACCCCCGTCGGAAGAGGATTCCCGCGCACCGTCCGTACCGGATGCGGCGATCGGCCACGTCCGGCCGGAGATTCGGACGGGGTACCGGCCGGGTGCACGACGTGCGGGGCGTTCGCCACGGGGTGTGCCGGCCGGGTTCCAGGCGGTCGAGGAGGGTGTGGAGGGCCGCGCCCGGCCCGGGCCGGGTCGCGTCGGCCAGGGGTGCGAGTCACCCGTACGCCCTACACCACCGAGCCCCGGGCGTCCGGGCGACGGACGCTGATCGAGGTACCAGGCACGCTCTGACCTCGTCAGCGGTCCGGCGCGGAGAGCAGGAGCCGCTGCGCGGTCGCCACGGTGGAAGGAGATCCGGATGGGCGGCCCGTTGTCACGGAACTGGGAGCATGCGGTCGTCACAGGTGGCGCCGGATTCGTCGGTTCGCACCTGTGCTCCACCCTGCTGGACGCAGGCTCCGTGGTCACCTGCGTGGACGACTTCAGCACCGGCCGGCGCGAGAACGTGTCCGCCTTGCTCGACCGACCCGGATTCACGCTGATACAGGCGAACGTCGCCGAGGGATTCACCGTCGACCGGCCGCCGGATCTCGTACTCCACTTCGCGTCCCCGGCCTCCCCCTCCGACTATCTGCGGCTGCCGCTGCACACCATGGACACCGGCAGCATCGGCACGCGCAACGCCCTGGATCTCGCCCATCGCTCGGGCGCCCGTTTCCTTCTCGCCTCGACGTCCGAGATCTACGGAGTCCCCCAGCAGAACCCGCAGGACGAGCGGTACTGGGGCCATGTGGACCCGGTGGGCCCTCGGAGCGTGTACGACGAGGCGAAGCGCTTCGGGGAGGCGCTCACCACCGCTCACGCCGAAGCCAAGGGCACCGACACCTGCATCGTGCGGCTGTTCAACACCTACGGCCCGAGGATGCGCGCACACGACGGCCGGGCCGTGCCCACCTTCATCCGGCAGGCACTGGCCGGTGACGCTCTCACCGTCACCGGCGACGGGCGGCAGACCCGGTCGCCGTGCTACGTCGACGACACCGTCCGGGGCGTCCTCGCGGCCGCCGCACACGCGATGCGCGGCCCGGTCAACATCGGCAATCCCACCGAGATCACCGTGCTCGACCTCGCACGCCTCGTGATCGGCCTCACCGGCTCCCGGTCGGAGGTCCGCTTCATCGCACGGCCGACGGACGACCCGGCCGTACGCTGCCCCGACATCACGCTGGCCCGCGACAAGCTCGGCTGGGAACCCCAGGTGGACGCCGAGGAAGGCCTGCGCCGCACGATCGACTGGTTCCGCATCAGCGTCGGCCGCTGATCCCCGCTCGAGCTTCCGCCACCGGGCCGAAGACCGCGGCGGAGGACACCGGGGGCATGCGGAACATCAGCGACCGCCCGCGGCGTCAGCCCCGGCCGTCCCCCGCCGAACCGGCCTCCTCCTCGTCGTTCGAGTCCGATTCGTCCTCGGGGTACCGCTCACCCTCGGCCGCCGAGGGTGTGGGGCCGGGCGTCCGGCTCCTCTCGTCCTCCGGAAGCCACTCCCTCTCGGCCCGGGAGGGAGGAGTGCTCTCACTCATCGGGTCACCTCCTGCGGGAGACCGGGCCGCACGCGTCAGACGCCCCGGAACACTTCGTGCGCCTGCCGGACGCGCAACTCCTCCAGCGTCCGGACCTGCCGCTGGGCCCGTTCCAGCAGTTCGTCGAGCTCGTGCCGGTCCAGACGCTCGTCGTCCTCCGCGACCTCGCACAGCGTGCGCCAGCCCGCGGCCTTTCCCTCGACACCGAGCCGGAGGAACTCGAGTTCGAGCACCGAGGTGAGCGGCGAACGGCCGATGAGGCGGCCGTTGCTCTTGAGGCGGCCGACCGTCTCCATGAGCCGGCCTGCCCAGACCTTGTACTGACGCGCCGGGACGTCGAGCCGCTTCATGATCGCGAGCAGACCCTCCCGGTCCTCGCCGATGTCGGCGGCGATCGGTTCCAGTGCCCTGCCCAGCGGCGTACCGCTGTGCGCCCGGACCATGTACTGGGCTCGCCTGGTGCCGACGGTCGACCCCGCCAGATGGTCGTTGAGGTAGATCCCGAGCAGATCCGTTCGGGTCCGCCGGGCACGTCCCGCGGCGGTCCTGCCCGTCTGTGTCGTCATGGGTCATCCCTTCCCTGGGCGTGCCGCCCGCCGAACGGGCTGGACCGCACGGGTACCCATGGCGCGCACGCCCCACCCACCCGGCACACGCCCGCGATCCGGGTCGCGCGGGCTCCGCGGCTGAGGCGTGGAGGAGGGACCGCTGGGGGCGCGGAGGACGAGAAGCACACCGGCAGACTGCGGGACGGTCGTCCGAATCGCCTGGCAGGGGCGTGGGTACTCGGGCTCCGGTGCTCCACCCAACCGGAATCAGAACTCGCACGGCCTTGGAGGAGCCATGGCATCTGTCAGGCCCAACGATCTGCAGAAAGCACTGTCCGGCGTGGAGTACCCGGCCGACACCGAGCAGCTCAAGCAGGTCGCGCAGAGGAATCACGCGCCCAAGGAGATCACCGAGCGCATCTCGCACCTGGAGAAGAAGCAGTTCCAGAATCCGGCCGAGGTGAGCAAGGCGGTCTTCCAGGGCGAGTGATCCCACATCGGGACGCGGCGGCCGGGGCCACCTCCCGGCCGCCGTCCGCGCCGTGCGGCCGCCGCTCGCTTCCCCAGGCGCACTCTCGGCAGATCCACGGCGTCACGCTCTCCTGCCGAGCGGCAGGGAAACGCCGTACCGTGTCGTCCGGCCTCCCCCACCGGTTCGGGAGGGAAGCGACGAGGTGCTGACCATGACCGAAGGCCCGGGGTCCGCGGCGGCCCGGCTCACCGGCAGGCCGGTGAGCGATGAGCGTGCCGTGACTGCGGCGCTCTCCGAAGTCACCCTCGACGGCGGGCCGGTGGTGATGGTCAAGCGCGGCGACGCCCCCGGGGCGGTGCGGGCCGAGGCGGCGGGACTGCGCTGGCTGGCGGACGCCGCGGCGGTCCGGGTCCCCGCGGTTCACGGCCACGACGGGCAGTGGCTGGTGACGGACCGCGTCCCGCCGGGCCGGCCGAGCGCCCGGGCAGCGCTGCGCTTCGGCCGCGGCCTGGCCGCTCTGCATGCCGCGGGCGCGCCCGCGTTCGGCGCCCCGCCGCCGGACGGCCCCGAAGACGCGTACATCGGTCTCGCCCCCATGCGCAACGTCCCGGGCGACGAGTGGCCCGGCTGGTACGCCGAGCACCGGGTGCTGCCGTATCTGCGCCGCGCGGTGGACGACGGCACGCTGCGCCGCTCCGAGGCGGTCGTGGTCGAACGCGTCTGCGAGCAGCTGCCCGGGCTGGCGGGACCCGCCGAGCCGCCCGCCCGGCTGCACGGCGACCTGTGGAACGGCAACGTGTTGTGGGGCGCCGACGAGGACGCGTGGCTCATCGACCCGGCCGCGCACGGCGGGCACCGGGAGACCGACCTGGCCATGCTCCATCTGTTCGGATGCCCGCATCTGGACCGGGTGCTGGACGGCTACCAGGAGACGGCACCGCTCTCCCCCGGCTGGCGGGACCGGATCGCCCTGCACCAGCTCTTCCCCCTGCTCGTGCACGCGGTGCTGTTCGGCCGGGGCTACGCCGAACAGGCGATGACGGCGGCCCGGACCGCGCTGTCACGCTGACGGAACGCGTTCCGGCGAACGGCCGCTGTCGGTGCCCGGGGGTACGGTCACCTGGTCACCGCATCAGAAGGAGCCTCCGTGTCCCGCGCCGTCCCCTCGTTCGAGCTGCTGCCCGGTGCCGATGAGTCGCCCGTGATTCTTCATGTGCCGCACTCCGCGCGCGAGATACCGCCGGACGTACGTGAGGGCATCGTGCTCGACGACACGGCGCTCGCCCGGGAACTCGACCACATCACGGACGCGCACACCGCCGAGCTGGCCGACCTGGCCGCGGCGGCCGCCACAGTCACTCCCTGGCGGTTCGTCAACGGACTGTCCCGGCTGGTGGTCGACCCCGAGCGGTTTCCCGACGAACGGGAGGAGATGCGCGCCGTGGGGATGGGCGCCGTCTACACCCGCACCACGCACGGCCTGCCGCTGAGGCCGGCCGACGCCGATCCGCAGCCGCTGCTGCGGCGTTACTTCCACCCGTACGCGCAGGCGATGACGGCGGCGGTCGCGGACCGGCTGGCCGCCACCGGGCGGGCCGTCGTCCTGGACGTGCACTCCTACCCCACCTCCCGCCTGCCCTACGAACTGCACGGCGACGGCCCGCGACCGCCCGTCTGCCTGGGCACCGATGCGTTCCACACGCCTCCCCAACTGGCCGCGCAGGCCCGCAAGATGTTCGAGGAGTTCGGGGGCACGGGGGTGGACAGCCCGTTCTCCGGAACGTACGTGCCCCTGGAGTTCTACGGCACGCAGTCCCAGGTCACGGCCCTCATGGTGGAGATCCGCCGTGACACCTACATGACCGAACCGGGTGGGGCCACGGGGCCCGGGCTCGTCCCTCTGGCGTCGGCACTGGCCGCCTTGGTCGACGCCGTGTCCTGACCACCGTCCGGTACCCGCGTGCGCCCCGCAGGCGGCAGCGCCGTTCGCACCCCGGCGTCGCACCAGCCCACTTCGGTCACATCGCGCGGGTCGAGACGCCCGGGCCGATCTCCGCTGGCGCGAAGCCGATGAGGTGCCCTCCTCCGCCCCATCCATCGCCCAAGGTAGCCGCTCGGTCGCGAAGTGTACCGAATGTCCCCGATATTCACCTCCCGGGATGCGCGCGGCGTCATCTCGATGAAAGGTGATGTGAAGGGTGGTGCCCCACCCGCACGACGATCTGCGGGTGCCACCACTGCGGATCGACTCGCGTAGGAGACATCATGTCGACGTCACAGCCCGATGCGTCACGTCGTCCGTCCGATGACCAGGCCACGCCGGACGAGCTGCTGCATGTGGCTCCGGAGAAGCTGGAGCTGTCACCGGCCGACCTGGTCCTCGCCTCGGGCAGGGACATCACCCCCAGGGCCCTGGCATGGGCCGAGCGCAAGCTGGCGTCCGAGGGCAAGGCCGCACTGGACAAGCTGCTGCCGTGACGCTCCCGATCCGGAATCACCGCGCCGAAGTCAGCAGCACTCCGGTGCGCTGATTCCGGATCGGTGGCGTCCGGCCAGGGGGTCACGCCCTCAGACCGCCACCGGCAGGCCGTTCTCGCCGTCCGACTTCCGGGCGTCTTCCGTCGCCGTATGCGCGCGAGTCGCCCCGACGAGCAGCGCGTCCGCGGCCGCGATGGCGTCGTGCACGCTCCTGGTTCCCATCATGATGCACAGCGTGTAGCTGACGTCCTCCAGCTCTCGCACCTGCTGGGGCGTCTCACTCTCGGCAAGCGCGATCCGCAGGGACGCGTACCGGGTCAGCAGCCCTCTGACGACTTTGGCATCCGGAAGGAGCACGGCCAGGCCCTCTCTCTCGTTGTGCCAGCGAAATGCCCCGTCACAGCCGGGACATGCACAACTACAGTCGCAAGAGTGAACTTTGGCACGATCTATACGCTCTCGAGCCGGCGTCACCCGGCTGTCCGCCGTCAGCCGACGTGCCAGAGGAACCGGTGGGTGTGGATGCCGAAGTAGGGGAACGAACGGACCCCTTCGACGCCTTCCGCCGCACGCACCACGTCGTTGACGAAGTCGAGCAGTTCCCTGGGGCCGGCGCAGACGACCTCGACGAACAGGTCGAACCCGCCCGATGTCAGCACCGAGTAGACGACCTCCTCGTGGGCGGCCAACTCGTCCGCGACGGCCCGGGAATCGCCGTCGACGGTGACGCCGAGCAGGGCCATCGCCTGGCCGCCCATCCGCATCGGGTCGGTGACCCCGACGACCTGCACGACCTTGGAGTCGATGAGCCGTTGCAGACGCTGGCGTGCCGCGGAGGCGGACAGGCCGACCTTGGGCCCCAAGTCGGCATAGGCGATACGGCCGTCGGTCTGCAGCTCACGCAGAATGGCCCGGTCGATCTCGTCCACACTGTCCCTTCCCGGCAGTCGGTGCCCAGCCTACCGACGTGGATCAGCCGACCAGTTCGGACAGAGCGGCGTCGAAGACCTCGGTGTGGGTGTCGACGTCCTTGTCGGTGGTCGCCGGGCACATCAGCGCCATGTTGTGGAACGGGGTGAGCAGCACACCCCGGTTGGCCAGATAGAGGTGGAGGTAGTCCTCGAGCTCCGTGTCGGAGGCCTCCGCGGACTCCGTACCGGTGCGGGGGGCCGGGTCGGCGAAGCGGTATTCGGTGCGGGCGCCGAGCCGGCTGACCGACCAAGGCAGGTCCCACCGCTCGATGCCGGTCCGCACACCCGCCTCGAAGCGCTTCGACAGCTCGTCCATCCCGGCGAACGCCTCGTCGGTGAGGACGTCTTCGAGGGTCGCCCGGGTGGCGGCGACCGACAGGGCGTTGCCGGCCAGGGTGCCGCCGACTCCACCCATGTCGACCAGGTCCAGATCCTCGCGGGCCAGCAGTCGCTCCGCCAGCTCGGCGGACAGTCCGTACGCACCCGCCGGGACACCGCCGCCGATCGCCTTGCCGATGGTGAGCATGTCCGGCTCCAGCGCCCAGGCGGCGGTGCAGCCACCCGGGCCGGCCGAGAACGTGTGCGTCTCGTCGTTGATCAGCAGAGTGCCGAAGCGCGTGGTCAGCTCGCGCACGCCGGCGAGGTAACCCGGCTCGGGAAGCACAATGCCGATGTTGGTGAGCGCGGGCTCCATCAGAACGGCGGCCACATCACCGTGCGCGAGCTCGCGTTCGAGCCCCTCCAGGTCGTTGAACTCGGCGACCCGGCTGGTCAGGGTGACATCGCACGGGGCGCCGACGTTGCCGGGCCGGGCGGTGCCGTGCCCGTCGGGGCCCACCACGATGAGCGACTCGTCGACGCTGCCGTGGTAGCTGTAGCTGTTCACAAGGATCTTCGGCCGGCCGGTGACCGCACGGGCGAGCCGGATCGCCCAGCGGTTGGCGTCGGTCGCGGTCAGCGAGAAGCTCCACCGCGCCAGCCCGAAGCGACGGGTCAGCTCCGCACCCACCCACTCGGCGTCCTCCGTGGGGAGCATCGCGGTCGCGCCGCCCAGGTCGGCGAACCGGCGGTGGACGGCAGCGGTGACCGCGTCCGGGGAGTGTCCGGCCATCGCCCCGGTGTCGCCCAGGCAGAAGTCGATGTACTCGTGGCCGTCGATGTCCGTGACCCGGGCGCCGCGGGCGGCGGCGAGATAGCGCGGGAAAGCGCCCGCGTTCTTGTTCATCCAGGTCATCGGCACCCGGCCGAAGAGATGGTCGGCGCGCTCATAGGCGGCCCGCGAGCGCGGGTTCCGCCGCTCGGCCTCGGCGCTCTCACGGGCGAGGAGCTGACGCAGTCGGGCGCGGTCCATGGGTACCCCTACTTCCGGTGAGACGAGATGACGGGACTGTACGGCGGAAATGAGCGCCAATTCAATGCTCCACGAAGGAATCGTTTGTCTGAACACTTGAATCGAGCGTCACCTCTATCTGGACCTGCCACTCAGAAGCCGAACGGGAACGCCGACCGGGCCACTCGTGTGGATGTGGTGTACATCGTCCGCGGCGGGAAATACGGTGAGACGAGCGATCTTGACCGATCGCGCCTCCGGGTTCCCGTGACGTGCGCGGACCATACTGGGAGGCGCTCCCCCGTCCCCTTCCCGCAGAGTGACCCATGGCAAAGTCCCCCACCGTCCGCGCCACGGCTCCCGGCACTGTGTGGCCGGCACGCGGGCGACACCTCGGCCCGGGTGCCGAGGACACCGTCCGCAGGCGCCTGCGCGAGCTCAAGAGCAGGGCGGTCATCCAGGACCATCTCGAATTCGACGGCTCCGGCGGTGATGACACCGAGGCCGCGGCCGTACGCGCCTTCGAGGCCCGCTGGCTGGTCGCCGACGACGTCGTCGTCCGGGCCCGCCTGAACGTGGGGGCTCCCCATGGCAACGACGGTGCGCAGGACTGGGTGCTGATGGCCGAGGCGGACCGGCCCTGGGACCTGGAGTGGCCGTCGCCCGCCACCGTCTTCTGGCCCGAGGACGCCGACGCCCCGTGGGACCACGACGTGGTTCCCGGGCTGCGCTTCCGCGAGATCAATCCCCTGCCCACGGACGACCGGGCGTTGCGCCGCCTGCTCAAGGAGTGCGCGCGCGCCTCCTGGAGCATCCATGTGGTCGTCCACGAGGCGATGACCACCGATGAGCGCGGGCTGCGTCCGCTGGCCTCCCTGCTGCCGCCAGGCCTGCGGCACCGCGTCGTGGAGCACCGAGCCGCGCCGGAGCAGTTCCAGGTGGTCAACTGGGCACTCCAGGACCTCGGAGTGCGGGTGCCCCGCGGTGGTGCCGTGGTGCTCCCCGCGACACCGGCCGGCCCCGACGGGGACTTCAGCGTCCGCTCGGTGTTCCTCGACGGTTCGGTGCCGGTGGAACTCGTCGACACCGTGCGGCGTTTCGCCGAGTCGCCCGCCCCGCTGCCGGAGGGCGCGGAGGAAGCGCTGACCGGACTGCGTGAGCAATGGCATCTGACGACCGTGGAGGAGGAGCTCGCCCTGGCGCGCCGCCAGGTGGCCGCCTACGCCGAGGCCCTCGACGCCATGACGAAGTCACGCGACCTGTACCGCGAGGCCGCCGAGCTCGCCCATGAGGCGCTGGCGACCTACCGGGAGTCCTTCGGCGCCCTACCGGCGCCGCGTCAGGAGCCGCGTAAGAGGGAAGGTTTCTCCTTGCGCTCGCTGGCCAAGCCCCTGGAACGTGTACGGGACGGTGCGAAACTGCTCCGGGCGCCCGGCGCGGAGGACCACACCCCGGACGCGGCCGACGCGGAGGAGCCCACTCAGGACGGCTTCCCCGCGCGGCTCCCGCAGGCCCGGGACCAGCAGTGGCCGGGGCCGCCGCACCGGCGCCCGTGAACCAGACGGCAGGACACGACCGGTTCGGCGCGGTGCGGCGGCCTGGACCTTTCGGATCGTGCCGGTCTTTGGCCGACCTCTTTCTGAACCACCGATCGGCAGCCGTCGCCCCGGCCGGTGCTCGGGATCATGGCGCTCGCCGGTGCCGGCAAGCGCCAGTCCCGTCACAGCGACGAGCAGGGGGACGAGGGCGACGACCGCGCAATCGCGGCCCGCGGTCCTGCGGCGGAGCGCACTTCCAGGAGTGCACCTCCAAGGCGGAGAAGGCCGGCCCCGCCGAATGCCGGGGGGAGGCATCGGCGGGGCCGTATGGCTCGGGGCTGCCGGGGGGAGGGCACCCACGAGCGGTCTGCGGTGCTGGTGCCCGCCTTCCCTCGAAGTATGCGCCACTTTTACGTCCGAGTTTCCATGCCGGCGATTCCGTGTCGTCCGTGTCGCGTCCGGGCCTGCGCGCCCGAGCCTCGGCGTCCCGCGTCCGCGGTGCCCGAGTCCCCTGATTCCTGGGGCGGGTTCGCCCCGGGCGGCGGCCACGGAAAGGGATCGCGATCGAAAGGTGTGGTGCGCGGCCAGGGGGGTACTAGGTGCCGGAATCGCCGCCGGGCACCGCTCCGCAGGCGAGATGTTGATCACTTCCGGAGCGCGGCCCGCGGTGCATCGGGTGCCCGCCCCGGGGTAGGCGGAGCCCCGCACGCCGTAAGTATGGGAGGACATTGTGTCGGCTGAGCAGACCCCCCTGTCCATCGATGTGACGATGCCTCGGGAGGATGTCGCGCTGATCAACGTGAAGGGATTCCTGGACGTCGACACGGCGACGGAGTTGCACCACCACCTCGCCAACCAGATGCACCACGGCCGGCAGCACCTGCTGCTCGACCTCTCGTCGGTGCCGTTCATGGACTCGTCGGGCATCAACATCATTCTGCGGGCCTACAAGGAGACCCGACAGGTCGGCGGCTCCGTGGGCCTCATCGATCCCGCCCCGGCCGTCCAGCGAATACTCGACCTGACCGGAGTGAGTCTCACCGTCCCCTCGTTCAAAACCGCCGACGAGGCGCTCGACGGGATGGGCGACGCACTCAGCCGGCCTTAGCGGGCGAGGGAATCGGAAAGGCTCCGGCACACCCTGCCGGGGGCGCCGCGCAGACCGCCCGCCCCTGCCGGTCCCGGCACGGGCATTCGCCCTTGCCGGCGGCCCGTTCGGCAGAATACTTGCCGTTTGACAACTGTAGCCATCAGGCAACAAAGTGTGGGGGCATCGAAAGCACGGAGGGAACTGGAATGTTGCGGTGGGCGGAGCCGGCTGCGCGCGCCGACCGACCGTGGCACGCGCCGGGTGCCCTCGTGCGGATCAGTTGTCCTGCCCCGCCTCACGCCGTGCGGGCGTCGGACCCGTCGGCCTCGTGGAGCTCCGCCGCCGCTGCGGCACAGAAGGCCTCGAGGCCCTGCAGCAGCGCCGTCCGCTTGGCCGCGGGCATCTGGGCCAGCACGGACTCCAGGGCCCGCTCGCGCCGTGACCGCAGCTCGGCCAGGAAGGTCCTGCCGCGACGGCTGAGGTACAGGCGCAGCTCGCGCCTGCTGATCGAGCTGGCCGCACGCTCCACGTATCCGACGGCCTGCAGCCGGTCGCAGAGTCTGCTCGTGGACGGCGGGGTCGACCCGAGAGCGTCGGCGAGTGTCCGCAGGTTGATGCCCTCGTTGTGTTCCAGAATGAAGAGAACGCGCAGCTGGGAGGCGGAAACCGGGGCTGTCGAAGCCCGTCCCCACAGGATTTCCAGCAGCTCGGCCGCCTCTGAGGTCACACGCGCCACCTCGCTCGGCTCCGGGCGCGGGCTGGAGGAAGTCACTGTCTCACTCTCCCAGACTTCTCGGCTGCTGTCGGCCTGCTGGGCCCACAGCTCACAGATAACGATAGATACGGACACCGGCGCACGGGTGCACGACCCCTCCAGGGCATGGGTCCGGAATCGTACTAACGGAAGAATGGCGTATCCGACATCGTGAACAGATTCGTCGCAACCGAGAGGGCGCTCCGGAACGCGGCTCCCCACCGGTTGGTGGACGCACTCCGGGAAGCGCTGCGCAGTCAGTACGCGGCCGAGTCCGTGGAACTCCTCATGGCCGACTACGGACTCACCGTCCTGCAGCGCGTCTCCGTGCATCCCCACTGCTCCGACCCCCTGCCGATGCACGACAGCACGGCCGGCCGTGCCTTCGGGGCGCAGGACCCCGTCGTCGAGGAGACCGGCGACCTGGTCCGGGTCTATTTGCCGGTGACCGTCCGCGGGGACCGGCTCGGTGTGCTGAGTGTCACGCTGCCGTCCGAGACCGCGGCAACGATGCTGCCCGAGCTCACCGACATCGCCGATGTACTGGGCCACGAAGTGCTCGTGGCGGAGCGGGACACCGACATCTACCTGCAGGCCAGGCGGCTGGACCGGCTGACACTCGCGGCCGAGATGCAGTGGCAGCTGCTGCCCGGCCGCTCGTGCTCCCGGCCCGAGTACGCGCTCGGCGCCCAACTCGAGCCCGCATACGCGATCTTCGGAGACAACTTCGACTGGTCCGCGGGCCCCGACCGGCTGATGCTGTACATCACCAACGGCATGGGCGAGGGCATCGAGGCCTCACTGCTGACCAACCTGGGGATCAACGCGCTGCGCAATGCGCGACGCGCCGGAATCAACATCGAGGACCAGGCAGCCCTCGCGGACCAGGCGGTCTACGCCCACTACCGGGGCGCCTCGTACTTGTCCGTGCTCCTGCTCGACTTCGAGGTGTCCACCGGCCGTGTGAAGGTCGTCGACGCCGGCTCGCCGCAGATGTTCCGGCTGCGCGGCAGAAGCGTCGAAGCGGTCGACGTCGACGCCCAGTTGCCTCTCGGGATGTTCGAGGAGACCGACTACGTGGCCCAGGAGATCCAGGTCGAACCGGGCGACCGGCTCGTCTTCGTCAGCGACGGGGTCTACGGGGCCATCGCACCGGGAGGCGAGACGTACGGCGAGAAGGCGCTGGCCAAGGCCATAGCCGCCACCAGGCTGCTGCCTGCCTCGGATGTGCCGCGCGCCGTACTGAGGGAGCTGTCGACTTATCGCGGCGGCCCTGACACGCAGGACGACGCACTCGTCGTGTGTCTGGACTGGTTCGGGCGGCAGGGCGCCCCGTAGGGTCGTCGTGGCGCCCGGCTCCGCGCCGTACGGTCCCAGGCCGTGTGAACAACGACCGCCGGTGAGGTCCCTCGTTCGTTGGACGATCTTCCGGACAGTCATGGGTGTCAAGCGCTGTGTCCGATGACTACAGTTGTCGCGCGACAATGAACCGCGCTCTCCGAGGAGGCTCCCTGGCAGCCGGGGGAGCAGACGCACAAAGGAGACAGAGTGACGGACCAGGAGTCGGCAGCGAACCGAGGAACGTCGGAACGGGTCATCGGGGACTTCCTCCAGCGCCGCCGAGAGCAGATCTCGCAGCGCTGGGCCGACGAGCCACTGTTCCGGACGGTGTTCACGGTCTCCCGCGACGAGGCGGTGGAGGCCGCCGGCGCCCTGGTGGAGGCACTGGCCGCGGTGGCCGCCTCCGGGCGGAGCGAGGATCTGCGGGCACCTGGCTTCACGGGGGTGCGCGAGCAGCTCATGCGGATGGCGGCCTCGCGGGCGCGTGCCGGTGCCACGCCCGCCCGGATCGCCGACGAGGTGGCGGCTCTGCGCCCCTCGATCACCGATCTGCTGATCGCCGACCTGGCCGGGTCCGACGGCGAGACGTCCGGACCGCATGTGACCACGCTCACGGTGCTGCTGGGCACCCTGCGACTGGCCGTCATGGAGACGGTCCTCAGCTCGGGTGAGGAGATCATCGAGCGTCAGCGCCTGCAACTGCTCGAAGTGGCCACGCCCGTCATCAAACTGTGGAACGGCATCGTCGCCGTCCCGCTCATCGGCACCCTGGACAGCGCCCGCAGCCAGGTGGTGATGGAGAGCCTGCTCGACGCCGTCGTCGCCCAGCAGGCCCGGTTCGCGATCCTGGACATCACCGGGGTTCCGACCGTCGACTCGCTGGTGGCCCAGCACCTGATGAAGACCGTCGCGGCGGCGCGCCTGATGGGCGCGGAGTGCATCGTCTCGGGCATCCGGCCGGCGATCGCCCAGACCATCGTGCACCTGGGGATCGACCTCGGCTCGGTCCTCACCCGCGCCAGCCTCGCCGACGCCCTGGCCTACGCCCTCCACCAGCAGGGCGCCGTGATCGTCGACCGCGCGGCCGACGGAGGAGGCCCGCGATGAACGGCGGCTTCGACGGACCGGTGGGCCCCCACGTCCCCGTCCTCAAGCTCGGCGACGTGCTGCTCGTCACGCTCCACGGCGAACTGCACGACAAGGCCGCGGAACAGCTCCAGCAGGACATCGGCGATGCCATAGCGCGCAGTTCGGCCGCCGCCGTCGTCATCGACGTCTCCGGTGTCGAGATCGTCGACTCCTTCCTCGGCCGCGTCTTCTCCGAGATCGCCGCGAACGCCAGGCTGCTCGCCGCGGACACCGTCGTGGCCGGTATGCGTCCCGCGGTCGCCATCACCCTGGTCGAACTCGGCCTCACCCTCCCCGGACTGCGCACCGCGCTCGACGCCGACGAAGCCCTGCGGATGCTGACCCGGGCGTCCACTCCCCTGTCCCACGGTCCAGGACGCCAGGAGAACGCGTGACGGAGACATCGGGCCGCGTCGCCGCATCCCTGCCCATCCGCTCGGACATGGATCTGGCATGGGTACGGCAGCATGTGCGGCAGGCGGCCGCCGAGCTCGGCTTCGGCCTGGTGGAGCAGACCAAACTGATCACCGCCGCCAGCGAGCTCGCACGCAACACGCTCATCCACGGCGGCGGTGGACGCGTCGAGTCCGTCTTCCTGGACACCGGCCGGGCCCGCGGTCTGCGGCTGACCTTCAGCGACGAAGGACCCGGTATCGCCGATGTCGAACGGGCGCTGACCGACGGCTACACCTCGGGCGGCGGTCTGGGACTCGGGCTGGGCGGCGCCCGGCGGCTGGTCCAGGAGTTCTCGATCGACACCCGTCCCGGCGGTGGCACGTCCGTCACCGTCGTCTGCTGGACCGCCGCGACGCCCCGTCCCCGCGAGGAGGCGTGATGGCCCGCATCCGGGACGTACCCGTGCACGACCCGACCCGGGTCCGTGACGCCCGGGTGGCGGCGAAAGAGGCCTGCGGCCAGGCCGGGTTCCACCCGGACCGGGCCGCTGCGGCGGAGCTCGTCGCCACCGAGCTGGCCACCAATCTGCTCAAGCACGCAGGCGGCGGGCAGATCCTCATCGAGACCGTGGACTCGGATCCCGAACCCGGCGCGTCCGCAGCCCGGCCCGTGCTGCAGATCGTCGCGATCGACCACGGCCCGGGCATTCCCGACCTCTCGGCCGCGC
The DNA here is from genome assembly GCF_040644975.1 of Streptomyces sp. NPDC046900. NCBI lineage: Bacteria > Bacillati > Actinomycetota > Actinomycetes > Kitasatosporales > Streptomycetaceae > Streptomyces > Streptomyces sp. NPDC046900. Next base: position 171,868 of record NZ_JBEYXD010000006.1, read on the forward strand.
TGGGCGACGGATTCTCCACCACGGCGTCGCTGGGCGCGGGCCTCGGTACCTGCCTGCGTCTCGCGGACGACTTCGACCTGCACAGTTCGCCCGGACGCGGCACCGTCGCCCTGGCCCGGATAGCGCCTTCACCCAAGCCCCGGACGAGCCCACAGGGCCGGCGCGGCCAGGCGCCGGTACGGACGGGAGGAGTCAACATCCCGCTGGTGGCGGGCACTTCGGGCGATGCCTGGGCCTGTGTGTGGTCCGGTGACCGGGTCACCGTGCTTCTCGCCGACGGGCTGGGGCACGGACCCGCCGCCGCCGAGGCCTCCGACGCCGCCGTCCGGGAACTACGCCTGAGCGCCCATCTGACGCCGCCGGAACTGCTCGAGGTGCTGCACGGCACGCTGCGCGCCACCCGGGGCGCGGCCGTCGCCGCCGCCCAACTCGACATCGCCGCGGGCCGTCTGGAGTTCTCCGGCATCGGCAACGTCGGGGCCCGGTTCCGCCGCGGCGACAGCTGGCAGCACCTGCTGTCGCATCCCGGCATAGTGGGCGCCCACCGACCGGCACACATCCCCCACCAGCGCCTCGCCTGGTCCCCGGACTGCCTCCTGGTCCTGCACAGCGACGGCTTGCCGAGCCGGTGGTCCCTTCGTCCGGACGTGTCCACCACGGCCCTGGACCCGGGGGTGACGGCAGCCCTGATCGTGCGTGACGCCAGCAGTTCCGCCCGGCCCGTCCGCGACGACACCACGGTGACCGTGCTGTCGCCCACACCGTCGGATCGTGAACCATGACCCACTCCTGGCAGTTCAGCACCGTCGTCGATGCCGCCCGGGCGCGGATCGCCGTCGCCCGGATCGCGGCCGAGCACGGTGTGTCCGTCCTCGACCGCACCCGTCTGGTCAGCGCGCTCACCGCCCAGCTGCGCCAGTGCCTCACCAAGGGCGGCTCCTGGCGGCTCACTCTGCGGTCCGCTCCGCCCTCGAAGCACGGAGAGCAGCCGCAGCTGCGGATCAGCCTGCGGCCGGGCACCGACGACGGCCCCGGCGTCGACGCCACGTGGCGGGCCACGGTTCCGGCCGCGGAGCGGGACGGCCGCCGGAACACGGCCGTGGTGCAGGCCGACCCCGGTGCCCTCGCCGAGGCGCTGTTCAGCGCGGACGACGACACGGCGGGCATCCTGGACGCCCTGACGGAGCAGGAGGCTCTGGTCGCCTTCCACCGGGAGGAACTGCACCAGACCAACCAGGGCGTCCTCGCCCTGCACGCCGAGCTGGACGCCGCCGGTGCGGCCCAGCAGGAGCTGTTCGCCGCGGAGCGGGCGGCCCGTACCGAGGCGGAGGTGGCGCGCCGCCGGCTCACGTTCCTCGCCGACGCCAGCGCGGCGCTGACGGCGTCCCTCAACCACGGGGAGATCGTGCGGCTGCTTCCCGGGCTGCTGACCCCGAGATACGCGCGAACCGTCGACGTATGGCTGCTCGGCGACGAGGAGCACGGTCATGCCCCGCGTCCCGCCGCGGCGGTTGTCGCCGCGCGTACCGGCCGCCCGCAGTACGCGGCCGACCACCCCGGCGGACTGCGCGGAGTCGATGACCGGCCTCCCTCCGCCCTCCACCCCCGCGTCCCCCTCCTCTGCATTCCCCTGTCCGCCCGCAGGTCGACGCTGGGCGTGCTCATCCTCACGCCGCCCGGCGGCCGGTGGGAGCCGGACGACGCCGTGATGCTGCTCGAACTGGCCCGCAGGACCGGCATCGCGATCGACAACGCCCAGCGCTTCGAACACAACCGCGACATCGCCGAGACGCTGCAGCGTGCACTGCTCACCGACCTGCCCAGCACCCGGGGGCTCCGGCTGGCCGCCCGCTATCTCCCGGCGACCCACGGTCTCAACGTCGGCGGTGACTGGTACGACGCCTTCCGCCAGCCCGACGGGAGCCTGATCACCGTCATCGGCGACGTCACCGGACATGGACTGCGCGCGGCGGTGATGATGAGCCAGTTGCGCACGGCTCTGCGCGCGTACGCCGTGGACGGCGGCAGCCCGGGCCGGCTCCTCACCCGCCTGCACCTGTTCCTGCACCATCTGCAGCCGGATCTGTACGCGACCGCAGTCATCGCCCGTTTCCGCCCCGGTGAGCAGGTGCTGACCTGGGCCGCCGCCGGGCATCCGCCCCCGGTGCTTCGCACACCCGACGGCACGGTGCACGCCCTCGACGCCAAGCCGGGTGCCATGCTCGGCATTCCGCTGCAGCAGGACATCGAGGACCACACCGCCCCGCTGCCGCCCGGGTCCACCCTCGCCCTGTACACGGACGGCCTGGTGGAGCGCCGGGCCCAGGGCATCGACCCGGGCATCGAGCGCCTCACGGTGGCGATGGCCGGGCTCACCGTGCCGGATCTGGACGGCGATCTGGAACGCGCCGCCGACCGGGTGCTCGACCCGATGCTGCGGGACTCCGAACGCGACGACGACGTGTGTCTCCTGCTGTGCCACGTCAACAGCGAGTCGGGGAACGTGGCGGTGCCGACCCGGGCGGGACGCCCCTGAAGGCGCGGCGCCCCCGGCCGTCCGCCGACTCCGTACCGGCTGGAGGACCGCTAGGCGTTCCAGTCCCCTCGCGCGTCGTACGCCTCATGGAAGGCCTGCAGGCCCTGCTCCAGGGAGGTGCGCGCGGCGGGCGTCATAGCGGCGAACACGGCGGCGAGGCTGATGGATCTGCGGTCGGCGACCTCGGCGAGCACCCTTTGTCCCTGTGAGGTCACCCGCAGCTGCAGCTCCCGCCGGTTTCTGGGATGGATCACCCGCTCCAGCAGCCCCGCCGCCTCCAGCCGATCACAGAGCCTGCTGGCCGCGGGCAACGCGATGCCGAGCGTCTCGGCCAGCGCCGTGAGATTGAGCTCCGCATGGTGCCGGACGGCCATGAGCGCGTTCAGCTGGTGCCGGGACAGACGCGGTGTGACCGCCTCTGCTGCCGAGGTCCACAACCCCACCAGTCTCTCCACCGCGTCCGCGACCTGCCGGGCCCGCGCCGTATGGCTGCCGCCCGCCCCTTCTTCTGCCTCCGGCACCTCACGGTCAACTCCCACTACGCTTTCCCCGCCTGCCCCGTGCTCCGACTCGGACCGACACAGTCGATCCGTTCGGCGCCCCTACCCCGGGCTCCCCGGAGTACACGGCCGACCCAGGCCTTCTTGACGGGATCTCTGCACCGTGCACCGAATCTGAACATATCGGGACCAACGGGCCAACCTTTCGGTCGTCCCGCAGGCGTAGCCGCCGTCTTTCTGGCAACCGTCATAGAGGGGGCCGGGCAAGAGCGCGACGAACGACGACAGCCTGCCGGCCGGAGTGCCGGCCGGGGGAAGGACGGCATGGCAACCGAGCCGCGTTGGGACGACAAGGCCTGGCCGTTCGAGACGGTCGAGAACCTCACCCGCGAGTACGAGGGCGGACTGCACGACGTGACGGAGGCACGACTGTCCGCCGAGGAGTTTCTGCGCCGGCTGGCGCAGGCCTCGCCTCCGACGAGTCCGGAGCACTGGAACGACATCCTGCTGGTGGTCGACGAACTCGCGGCCAACTGCGTCCAGTACGCTCCCGGCCCCTTCACCCTGCACATGCGACAGACGTACGACGGGGTCCATGTGACGATGCACGACACGAACACGACGCCTCCCAAGCCGCGTCCCTTCCGCCCGGGCCGCCCCGGCGGCATCGGCTGGCACCTCGTGCACACGCTGTGCGACCAGGTGAGTGTCGTCGTCCGGCCCGGCGGCAAGGACGTGCACGTCTTCCTCCCCTGGTAGGAGGCGGCACCGTCGTCATGCGGCCCGCCGCACCCCGGGGTCACCCGGCGTGGTGCGGCCGGTCTGCTCCGCGACAGTCCCGGTCGGGACCTGCGGACCGGCGTCGGGAAAGGGATCGGGCACCGCGCGCAGAGTGCGGGCATGCCGCGCGCCCTTGGGTTCCGGTGTGCTGCCCGGACCGAGCATCCGTTCCTCGTACCGTCCGAGAGCCAGCACCAGGCACAGCATGGACACCGGGATGAGCAGAGCTGCAATGATCACGGGGGCTCCCTCCACGGGCCTTCCCGATCCGCGTTGCCGCAGATCGCCCGGGGAAACGCCGAAATCCCCGTCTCGTTCGGCGGATATCCCTCATCCTGCGCACGAGAGCGCCGGATCGGCGCTCATGACCGCTCAGGTCTCGGGCGGGCCGCTCAGACGAGCGGCACCAGCACGCTCACGACCTTGCCACCGCCCGTGCACCGCTCGATCCGGACGTCTCGCGCCAGCCTGATGATCAACGGCCATCCGTACCCGCCGACGCCACCGTGTCCCGAGGGAAGCGCGCCGGAGCCGAAAGCGGCTGACGGGTACTCCGCACTGCGGTCGTGCACGGCGAGCCGGACGCCCTCGCGTGTGGGGGTCGCCTCGAAGGCCACGAGGCCGCCGCCGTGGCGGATGGCGTTGGACACCAACTCCGATGTGACGAGCATCAGGTCGGTGACGGCTTCCTCGCTCGGGCCGAGGGTCGGCGTCTCCCCCACGACCGCCAGCACATGCGCGCGCGCCGACGCGGCACTCGTGACCCCGGGCATCAGCGGCACCTTCGGAGCCCGACCCGCGCAGTCGGCCGTATACGCGTGGTGGGAGCACGCGGGCGCGCTCAGGCCGTTCTTCTCCTCGCCCTCGTGCATCGCCTGCGGATGTGTGCCGTGCACGGGAGGCTCGGCCGGTATCATCGCCCGCCCGGCCGGGCGGGCAGGTCCAGCGCGGCGTGGACGTCATCGGTGCGGATGAAGTACCCGGCGGTGCCGGTGACGTCGAACAGCCTGCGGACGGTGTCACTGAGCGGGCCCGCCACCACCATCAGCGCGCCGCGCGCCAGGTGCGCCCGCTGGGCCTGGAGCAGTACGTGCAGGACGGACGAGTCGGCGAAACGCAGACAGGACAGATCGACCACCGTACGGGAGACGGGCGCCCGGTCCGGGACACGCAGCGCGTCCGCCAGCCGCGGCGAGTTCTCGTGGTCGATGTCGCCGCTGACCCGGACCACCCGTGTGCCGGCGGCCGGATCATGGGTCACGGTGACGTTCTGCGGATCCTCGGACATCGGTGTGCGCTCCCTGGAGTCCCCTGTCGTCCCGAGGGCCATGGCGGCCCGGCGTTCTCGTCCTGTCCCGATACCCCCCGGGTACCGGAGCCGGGAACGGCGGGCGCGGCCGTACGCAGTCCCACGGCGTCGTTCTCGGGCGGATCCCCTGCCGTCGGGGCGTCGGCTCTCGGTCTGCGGACGCCGCCCGCCGGGAGGCCGGCGAACGGCTGCCCTGCGGGCGAGCTTCGTTGTGGCGTGGTCTTGTTCGTTCATCGTTACTCGGCTACCCGGCCGCATCCGAGCCATGAGTGCCACGGCGCGGCGGTCGCCCATAAGAGCGACTCCGTGCCCGGCGGCACGGCGTCGTGGGGGGTGGCCGGGTGCGGTCACTCGGCATGCCTCGGCGGCAGACCGCGGTAGTAGTCGTCGACCCTGGCCAGATATTCGGGGTCGAGCGTTTCGCGGTCGGTACGGAAAAGAGGTGCCGCCTTCACCTCGTCCTTGGAGCACGACAGCGTCACCTGCCGCGCCTGGGTGTCGATCCCGGTGACGACGCCCGCGGGGATCAGCACGCTCTTGCCGAAGACCCACACCCCGGTGTCGACGATCAGATGCCGCATGGCCGGGCCGTCGGACTCCCGGTCGACATGTCCGACGACTCCGTCCGTGGCCTCCACGGTGAAGCCCGTCAGGTCCTGTCCTTCGGTGTGTCCGCTTCCCGGTTCGTAGATCCACGGTCTCTCGATGGTCACGAAGCTCCCTTCCTCGGTGGGTCTGGAGCTGCGAATACCCTTGTCCTCGGCGGCCATTCGAGCGGCGGCCCTCGGACTCCCGTGTCAGCCCGCTCCCGGCCCTTCGCCGGCCCGGCCCTGTTCACGGGGTGCGGTGAGGTGTTCGAGTGTTCCCGTGACCTCCAGCAGTCGCTGGAGCGTGGGAGGACGCTCGTCCAGGCGGACACCGACGCCGGCCGTGTCCGTGAGGCGGCGAATCATCAGCAGGGCCGAGAGCCCCATCGAGTCGATGTCGCCCAATCGTCCGAAGTTCAGGTGCAGTTCGGGTCCTCCGGTCCCCTCGCCCGCAGGCCACCCGGCCAGTTGCCGCCCGACGGCGTTCACCAGTTCGTCGTACGACTCGTAGTCGAGGTCTCCGGCGACGCGTACCACGACCGCGCTGGACCCGCTCTCGACCGTCAGTGTGAGGGAAGGCGTCCGAGAGATCGTCATCTGAGCTTTCCGGGGCCGGGGACGTTCGCTGTTGCCGGTCGGGCCGGCACGGCGTCCTGTGCCAGGCCGAGGAAATGACGGGCCCGCGGGAAGTCCCGCAGCCTGGTGGTGAGGAACGCCAGCGGCAGCGTCAGGGAGTGGGCAGGCACCTCGCGCGCCGTGAGGATGTCCGCGGTCCAGCGGATGAACCCGACGAACAGCTCGGCGTCGTCCACGTACAGAGCCGCCGCGAGGTGATCGACGATATGGCCGATGTCCTCCGCGGTGTGCTGCCGCTGCCGGTCGCTGTAGGTGCGCATGGGCGGAAACCGGTCCTCCAGGTCCGTCAGCGTGTCCGTCATCAGGTCGACCCGGCCGCGAACGACCAGTGTGTACTCCTGGTCGGCCAGGTGAGGCAGATCGTCGGCGGGCTGGCGGGCGGCGAGCGGATCGGGCTTCCGCAAGCCGCTCTCGAGTATCGCGGCGGCCTCGCGCGCGTCCCTTGCCCAGCCGTCGGCGCCCAGCGCCCGCGCGTACTCCCCGTCGGGACCGAAGGCCGCGCCTCCGACGATGACGGGCACCGAGGTGGCCTGGACCGCGGTGACCGCGGCGTGCGCGGTGGGCAGGTGGGTCGGGAGCTAGGCGGACAAGGCGACGACGTGCGGGCCCGTCCGGTGCAGATGGCTCATCAGGTGGGCGGTCGGCACATGGGCACCGAGGAAGTCGACCTTCCAGCCCCGAAGCCGCAGTACCTCCGCCAGCAGCCGGGCGGGAAGGGCGTGCCATTCCCCGTCCACGCACGTCACCATGACGCGCGGCCGGGCGCGTTGCTCGACCCGGTGCTCGAGGCGGTGGGCCAGCGCGGCGATGACACGGTCGTGGACTGCGGTGGCCGCGTGCTCCTGCGCGACGCTCAACTGCCCGGCGGCCCACTCCGTCCCGACCCTGGCCTGCACCGGCGCGATCAGGTCCAGCAGGGCGCCCTCCAGGTCGAGGCCGTCCTCGAGTGCGGCGAGGAGCACGTCGCAGGCGCCGTATTCGTCGCCCTGGCGGACGGCGTGCCACAACCGGTCGCGCACCACGTCCGGTTCGTCCGCAGCGGTCGGCTGGATGGGGGCGGTGCTCACGCGGTGTACCTCCCACGGGTGTGGCCGTCGACCGCGCTGAGGTGTGCGTGGTGCGGGGCGGTCACGGCGACCACGGCCATGTCGTCGTGCCGGGCCCGGCCGACCCACTGTGCGGCCAGCATCTGCACATGCTCCACCACCGCTTCCGCCGGCATCCCGGCGCACTCGGCCAGGGCCGGCTTCAGGCGGTCCAGGCCGAACAGCTCGTCCTGCCAGGGTCCTCCCCTGGCTTCGATGATGCCGTCGGTGAACAGCAGGCAGGTCTCGCCGGGCGCGAGTTCGAGGTGTGCGGTGGTCGAGGTGATGTCGTCGAAGACGCCGACCAGGGTGCCGCGGCTGTCCACCTCCTCGACGAGTCCGTCCGCCCTGACGACGAGAGGGGCGGGATGTCCCGCACTCGTGACGCGCATCCGCACGGTGCCGCCCCGGCGGGTCACCGAGGCCAGCGCGAGCGTGGCGAACCGTGTGTGGTGCGAGTTGATCAGGGCCCCGTTGAGCAGGCCGAGGACCTTCTGGTGGTCGGCGGCCAGGGGAAGCAGGGCCTGCAGCGTGTTGCGGATCTTTCCGGTGAGTACGGCGGCCTCGAGTCCCTTGCCGCAGACGTCGCCGAGGATGACCAGCGACTCGTCCTCCGCGCCGGCGCCGGGGTGGACGTCGTAGAAGTCGCCGCCCACGCGTTCGTCCTGGCTGTAGGGCCGGTAGCCGCCCGCGAACTCGACGCCGTGCACGGTGTGCAGTCGCGGCGGCAGCAGATCGCGCATCAACGTCGTGGTGATCGCCGCCTGGTCGGCGTACATCCGCGCGGCGGAGATGGCGGCCCCGGCCCGGGCCGCGAAGAGCCGGGCGAAGACCTCCTCGTTCTCGCTGAACGTCGTCCGGTCCTCGGACCGCAGAAGGATGAGTGCCCCGGCGGGTACACCGTGCCCTGGCAGCGGCGACACCACCACGGAGCCGACAGGCCCGGCGAAGTCCGCGGGCACCGCCCAGTCCGGCAGCGTGGCGGGATCTATCCAGCGGGAGGGCACGGGCGGAAACCCGCGCAGGGCTTCGCCCAGTCCCGGCACGTCCTCCGGATCCGTTCGTACCGTCTCGTGTCTGACCTCGCCCCCGGGGCCGCAGGAGGTGACGGGGTAGCCCCGGCCCCGGCTCGCGGCGACGGTCACGGCCGCGTCGGCGAGGTGCTCCACGGCCAGCCGCGCGGTGGCTTCCATACACGTCTCGACATGCAACGAAGCCAGCAGGGTGCTGGAGGCCCGGGCGAGGAAGGCGGTGCGTTCACGCTCGTTCTTGAGCGCCTGCTCGGCGAGCCGGCGGTCGGTGTCGTCCACCAGCCACCACACCACGAGGTCGTCACCGGACGATGCGGGGTGAGCTTCGAACGAGCGCTCGCCGACGTGTCCGCGGATCGCCGCGCCGTCCGTCACCGGCCCAGCGGCGGCGGGCGAGGCGAAATCGGTGTGCGCCTCGGAGAGCCAGGCGGGTACGACGTCCCGCAGAAGTGAGCCGCGTACCGCCCCGGGAAACAAGGGCGCGGCGACAGCGTTCAGTTCCACCACGCAGCCGCGTGTGTCGGCGACGACGACCGGGCAGGGGGCGGCTCCCCATCCCGCGCCGAGGACGACGTGATGGGTGTCGAGGGAGGACTGCCGAGAAGTGTCCACTGACCATGGGCGCGCGTACGGGCCCGTCCCTTTCTGACTGGTGCTGCACAGCAATCATTGCCGCACGGCAACCATCTCGCGCCCTGCGGCCATCTGGCAAGCACCCATCGGGCCCCGCGGTGAACGCGCCTTCGACTCAGGCCGCCAGCGTGGACGCCAGTTCGGCCGCCGCTTCGACGAGTTCGATATCAGGTTCCTCGAGCAGCTCACACAGGGCACCGCGCTCGGCGCGCACGGCCTTGCGGGCCTCCCGCTCCCAACCCACGTAGTTGTGGTGGTAGTTGAGAAGCTTGGGATAGGCCGAGGCCGTACTCTCCCACTGGCGGGCGTCGGCGATGCTCTTGAGCAGCCGGACGATCTGCACCCGGCACGTCACCTGCGGAAGCCTGGCCAGCTCCCACAGGAAGGGGACCGTGGCGGCCGTGGCCTGGTCGACCACGAAACCGTACTGGCAGATTCGTTCCCGCAGGCCGCCGAGTGCCTCCTTGGCGGTGGGCTCGTCACCCCAGGCGAGGTCCTGGAGCAGAACCGGGATGTCCTCCGCCGAACCGCTGGAATCCTTGATGGCGCTCCAGGGCACATGCCCCAATTCGCTGAGTGGTGTGGTCATTTCCGCTCCCCACAAACAGTCTGTGGCCAAGCCCCGGTCGTCCGCTGCGGCACAGCGGCACTCATGGCGTCGCGACCCGAAGGCGGCCAGCCCCGATCAGGGAGCGGCCAGCCCGGAAAGGGACCCGGCACTCATTGCGCAGTAGTGATGACACGGCGTCTCCTTGATGTGACGTCAGCATGCGGCGTCAGCACTGGGATTGACGCCCCCGCTATTATCCACGCAGTCGGCGCCATCATGCAATTGCATGGGAAATTGCATGATGGGTAGGAGACCAGGGGGCCCCTGTCGCACGGTCCTCTCCTCCGTGCCGCCGGCCCGTGGTGAAACGTCAGCAAGGAGACAGTGGTGCCTTCAGTGCCAAACGGAGTGCGGGCGAGTGCTTTGGACGCCCGCTGGATCAAGAGCCGGCACAGCAACGCCGAGGGCAACTGCGTCGAGGTGGCCGCCCTGGCCGACGGGGCGGTCGCGTTGCGGAACTCGCGCGACCCCGACGGGCCGGCGCTCGTGTACACGCCCGCCGAGGTGGCGGCCTTCCTGGCCGGCGCGAAGGACGGGGAGTTCGACCACCTGGTGTGACCCCGTCACATTCGAAGCTGTGCTGCCGGCACATGCGGGGAAACCCGGCGGAGTGCGATAATGCAGACCTGTCGTCTGTCGGCCAGCTGGGAGTCAGGATGTCCGCCGAGTCACACCGCCTCTCCCGCCTCGAACCGTATCTCGACCGGACGGAACCCGCTCCGACACTCCTGAAGATGCTGGTGGGAGTGCAGTTGGCCGGTATGCGCGAGGACGCGAGCGTCTCCCAGGAACAAGCCGCGCGGGCGCTCGGATTCAGCCCCGCGAAGCTGTCGCGCATCGAGGCAGGCAAGGGCCGCAAGCCGCCTACGGAAGCCGATGTGCGCGCGCTGCTGCAGCTGTACGACGCCGACGACTACGAGGCCTCGGTGCTCGTCAGACTGCTGCTGCGCGCCGGTGAGCCCGGCTGGTGGCAGCGCTACGACAAGCGGCTGATGCCCGAGTGGTTCGACCGCCTGGTCGGGTTGCAGGAGGCGGCCGCCGCCATCCGTACGTTCGAGATCCAGTACGTGCCCGGCCTGTTGCAGACCGCGGCGTACACGCGCGCCGTGGTGGAGCGCGGGCTGCCGACCGCATCGTCCGCCGAGGTGGAGCGCAGGGTCGAGCTGCGGATGCGGCGGGGACAGCTGTTGCTGCGTCCGGACGCCCCTCAACTCTGGGCGATCCTCGACGAGTCGGTCCTGATGCGGATACTGGGCGGCCCCGAGGTGATGCGAGAGCAGCTCGAGTATCTCGCCGAGATGGCTGAGCGCTCTCATGTCACCCTGCAGATCGTGCCTCTGGATGTGACGAACGCGTCGGCTCCGGCGATCCCCGTCACCTATCTGCGCTTCGGCGGCCTGGATCTGCCGGACATCGTCTATCTGGAGCACATCAGAAGCGCCAACTTCCTCGAGGACCGCGACGAGACGGAGGAATACCGGGTGGCGCTCGACCGGCTCGCCGACGAAGCCCTTGACCCCCGTGAGTCGTTGGCCCTGGTACAGAGAACGCTGAAGGAGCGCTACTCCGAGCGATGAGGTGAGCCGGGCCGGGCTTGTGGCAGGGCGGCCGTGGGTGACCGCCCGACAGTGTCAGCGGAGGCGCCCGACCCCGCCGAACTCGATCCACTCCTGGGTGAGCTGACGGGGAGCCACCTCGGAGTCGGGCCGCCAGGTGGACACCTCCACCAGACCCGGTTCCAGGATGTCCAGTCCCTCGAACCAGCCCGCGACGTCCTTCTCCTCACGTACGCGTCCCCAGTGGCCCTGGGTGGCCTGGTCCATGAACCCGGTGACGAAGTCACGCACCTCGGGGTCCTCGCTGACCAGCTGACACATCACCATGAAACTGCCGGGCACGAGGTGTTCGGAGACACGACGGACCACGGCCGACGGTCCGTCCGTCTCGTTGTCCGGAATGCAGTGCATCACCGAGTTGAACAGCACGGCCACCGGCTTCGAGAAGTCGATCAGGCGCTGGGTCTCCGGGTGGGAGAAGATCGTCTCCGAGTCCCGCATGTCCGAATGGATGACGGCGGTGCGCTTGTCCTCCTCGAGCAGGGCCCGGCCGTGCACCAGAACCATCGGGTCGTTGTCCACGTACACCACGTGGGTGGTGGGGTCGATGCGCTGTGCGACCTGGTGGATGTTGTCCTGAGTGGGCAGGCCGGATCCGTGGTCGAGGAACTGCCGGATGCCGTGCTCCTGCGCCAGCGTGCGCACGACCCGCTGCAGGAACCGCCGGTTGTTCAGTGCGAGCGCCCGCGTGCTGGGCACGACCTTGTCGAGCTCCTCGCAGGCTGCCCGGTCGGCGGCGTAGTTGTCCTTGCCGCCCAGGTAGTGGTCGTACATTCGGGCGGCCGTCGGCACCGTGGCGTCGATGGACGTGGACAACTGCCTGCCAGACTGCATCGTTCCCCCAGATCCGGGCCGCGCCGTCGGAACCGGCTCGGCGGGCACTTCATCCTAGGGAACCGGAGTTTGCCGCTGCCAGTCCCCGAACGGAGGACATGCGATCCGGCCGCCCACGCGGCATGATCTGAAACCGACGGATCGTCATGCCTCGTCCTTTGCACCCCACTTCGCGGCCGCCATGAACCATCGCGGCGCCAACTCGGTTGCTCGTCCACGGACTTGATCAGGCGCGCCCGCGCACCCGACCGCACCGCCGTCCGGACGCGCCGTGCACCTTCGCTCATGCGCCGGTTCAGTCCGGGCCCGTTCTACCGTCCAGTAATATCTGCCCGCAGGCCCCTAAGGAGGAACCGTGTCCCGGTCGGAACGCTCACCCCTGCTGCTCGCGGGCCTGTTGGCCACCGCGGGTGCCGGTCATTTCGTCCTGACACAGCAGTTCGACGCGATCGTCCCCCGCGCCCTGCCGGGGCCGGCCCGGGCGTGGACCTACACGAGCGGCGCCGTCGAACTCGCGCTCGCCGCCGGGCTGGCGCTGCCCCGTACGCGTCGTGCCGCCGCTCGGGCGGCCGCCGCGTTCTTCGTGGGAGTGTTCCCGGCCAATGTGCAGATGGCCGTCGACTGGCGGGACCGTCCCACACCGCTCAGGGCCGCGGCGCTGGCGAGGCTTCCGCTGCAGGTGCCTCTCGTCCTGTGGGCCCGCGGCATCGCCAAGAACACGGAGGCCACGGCATGACCGAGCATATCGAGGTAGGCACCGAGGTCGAGGACTTCGTGCTGCCGGACGAGTCCGGCACCGGGCGGCGACTGTCCGAACTCCTTGCCGAGGGGCCCGTCGTGCTGTTCTTCTACCCCGCCGCCCTCAGCCGGGGCTGCACTGCGGAGGCATGCCACTTCCGGGACCTGGCCGCCGAGTTCGCGGCCGTCGGCGCGCGGCCGGTCGGCATCAGCGGGGACTCGGTCGAACGGCAGCAGGAGTTCGCCGGACGCCACACGCTCGGCTTCCCGCTGCTGTCGGACGAGGACGGAAGGGTCCGGGAGATGTTCGGGGTCAAGCGCGGATTCTCGGTCGCCCCCACCAAGCGCGTCACCTTCGTCATCGACCAGGACCGCACGGTGCTCGAGGTGGTACGCAGCGAACTGCGGATGAGCGCACACGCCGACCGGGCGCTGGCCGCCCTGCGCGCCCGTAAGAAGTGACGCACGGCGGGTCGACCCGCCGTGATCGTGCCGAGGGGCCCGGACCGCATGGAGACGAGCGGTCCGGGCCCTTCGCCGTACTCAGCCCCCGACTCCCCGGACAGAGCTGACACCCGGTCTTGACCCCGGCACGCTCCCGATGGCGCGGGTCACGCCGTGACCCGCGCGAAACGCAGGCTCGCGTCGACGGTGGTCAGACCGCGCAACATGCCCAGTTGATTCCAGACCAGACCGAAATCCGTGCGGTCCACCGTGAACTCCGCCTCGAGCGTGACCGTGTTCGCGTCGGCGTGAGCGACACGCGCTGTGAAGGACTGCGGACGGCTGACCCCTCGCACGGTCAACTCACCCGCGATCTGCGCGGAGTCTCCCGCACGCGACTCCGCCCCGCGTACCGCGAAGGTGATCTCGGGGTGGTGCTCGGCGTCGAAGAAGTCCGCCGAGCGCAGGTGCTGGTCGCGCTTGGCGTGCTTGGTGTCGAGGGAGGCGGCGTCCACAGCGATGGTGCCCTGGACGCTGCCGTCGGGCTTCACCTCTCCCTGGCCGTTCACGGAGGTGAAGGAGCCCTTGACCGTGACCAGTCCCCACATCGTCTTGTGCCGTACGGCGACGGTGGAGGCGGTCCGGTCGAGTTGCCACTGTCCGGTCTCGACGGCGACGGTCATGAATGTTCTCCAGAGAAGAGGGGTGCACGGGCGACGACTATGTCATCCAATTTTGGATAACCTCACGCTAGCCCGTCCTTCAATTTTGGACAACTGCTCGTCCAAAATTGAACGGCTCTCGGCGCGGGAGGCGCCCGCCGGGCGCGGCTGGGAGGGTGGCGGTCCATGCTGAGCCGCTGCCACCACTCGACGGGCGCGGTGAGAACTCCGTCGGGCCCGGCTGCCAGAGGCCGGGCCGGCCCGCCGTTCCGTCACCGGTCCCGAGGGGGCCGGTGACGGCGCGCGGGCGGGTGCCTCAGGACTTGGGGCACTCCTTCCAGGCCAGGTGGTAGACGGTGCTGATGTCACCGTCCGTCGAGTCCATGGTCATGAAGCTCGTACTGCCGGGGGCCGATGTGCCCGCGTTGACACGGAGTTCGGTGTTGATGTTGAAGTTCCGCTGCACGCCGCAGGGCGCCCACACCAGCTGGGCCCAGTCGGTGACGTCCGTCGACTGCCAGTTGTCGTTGTACGGGCCGCCGAAGGGGTGGGTGATCGCCGCCGTGCTCGACGATCCCTGGAAGTAGTACGAGGCCTTCTCCGAACTGCTGGCGCCGGGCTGAAGGGAGGCGAAGCCGCGGTAGTCCGCGCTGGCGATCGCGTACGTGAAGCCCTGCGGCACGTGGACGATGAGGTTGAGCTGACAGTTCTTGCGGAACGCGATGGGGTCGGAGTTGCCTCCCACCTGGGCGAGGTAGTCGCTGTAGGTGACTGTGAAAGCGGTGTTGTCGGGCGAGACGGCGACCGCGGCGGTGCCCTTCGGGCAGCCGGATCCGTTCACCGTGGCGATCTTGATGGCGATCTTGTCCGGGGGCGGGTCGACGATCCCGGAGGAGGGGTCGTGCGCGGGCAGTGCGGTGGTCAGGAGCGCCGCTATCGCGCCGCCCAGGAGCAGTCCACCAGCCATGGTTCTCCCATCCGTTGCATCGGTGTACCCGACGGCGAGCGCCGTCGTGTGTTGGGGGGTGCGGCCCCACCGGCATGCGGGGGACCGTCGCTGACCAGTGCGTTGGATCAGATATCTGGCGATACATCATGGGCATGCCAAAACAACACATGCACATCTCCCCCAGACTGTGAAGGAGCTGTGAATTCCGGGGGCGACGGAATCGTACGCACTGCCGCGCACGTCCGGTACGACCATCTCCGGCCAATCCCCGCGACCGCGCCGGGACAGGCGGCTCGAACCGGCTCACGGCCCCGCCCCACCCCCTAGCGGGACGTCAAGCCCCACCGCCGTACCACGCCCGGCTCCTCGGCCGACGCGCACACCTACGGCCTGCCCGGCGCGATCCGTCCGGCCGGCGCACGACGACGGACGACGGGCGCAGCCCGCACGGCCGCACCCTCAGCAGCTCTTCCGGCGCCGTAGTCTTCGCCCTGCCTGATCGCCCGGCGCACAGATGAGGGCCCGCCGTCCCACACCCTTCGGGACGGCGGGCCCAGGCCGGCCCGGTCAGTGGGAGGGCCAGCCGTCCAGGTGCCGGTGGAGGGTGACATTCGGCCGCTCCGGGCCCTTGGGGGCCTTCGCCACCGCGTCGCGGAGCACCGCATTCACCTCCGCCGCCAGCGAGTCCGCCTTCGCCCTGAGGTCGGCGGCGGAAAGCGTCGAACGCGTCAGGGCGTCAAGTCGCCTGTGGATGTCCGCCAGCCGCCCCTGGGTCGCCTTGTCCAGCATGAAGGGGCGGGGCGTGGACACGACGAACTGGTAGGCGCCCGCGAGGGTCTGGCATCCGTTGCAGTACTGGTTGATCGCGTCGCCACGGTTGATCGCGTTCAGCTGCGTGTGCTTCCCGGCCATCGTGACGATCTGGAACGACAACGCGACCGAACGGCAGCGGTCGTCGACCGAGCAGCCCACTCCGAGGGCGGTCGCCTGGTTCCGCACGGTCCCGATTCGCGTTGTGCCGAACTGGCGCACCGTGAACGAGTCCCTGACGTCCCTGTGATGAATGAAGTCGGCACGGCTGTACGTCTGGTCGAGAGCGACCGCCGAGTGCGCCGCCCCTGTCACCGCCTGTGCGGGCACGGCGGTCGCGAGACCGGCCGCTCCGGCGGCGAACAGCCCCACGCGGACGGCGCGTTGGGTGAGTACGGAGTGTGTTCGGGGTTTGCGATGCTGGTTCACATGGGTCTCCTGCGTCAGTGATGTCGTCGGACGGTGCTCCCCCGGGCCCGGGGGTGCGAGGCACGCCCGGCGGGCGGAGCGGCGGAGGGACCGGCCCCGGGCCCAGTTACCGGGGCCGGTCCGCTCACCCCCCGGGCCGTCGCCCGGGGTGATCAGGAAGCGCTGGACGGGGGTGAGCTCTCCGGCGGCTGGGTCGTACTCATCGATGGCGACGGACTGCCCGAAGACGGCGTGCCGGAGGGCGAGGCGGATCCGGAGCCCGCGGATTCGGAGGTCGGCGGCTGCCCGCTGCTACCGGGGCTGCCGGTCGGCCGGCCGGCCGGGCCCGTCGAGGTGGCCGACGCGCTTGACTTGGGGCTCGCGGAGCCCGAGGGGCTCGCCGAGGCGCTCGGGCTCGCCGAGGCGGACGGCGTGGTCGAGACACCGGCCGACGGCGAAGCGTCGCTGTGATCCGGTGTGCTGGCGCGGCGGGCCGGCGGAGCCGAAGTCGACACTCCGGGCTGCAGTATGGGAGCGATCGGCGGCTTCTTGGGCAGCGGCTCCGGGGTCATCCCCGACACCCATGCGTAGCTGAGGCCGCCGAGTCCGGTCAGGAGCACCGCGCACAGCGCCAGACGCAGGTACGGCCGTCCCGCCGTCGACCTCACGGCACCCCGCCACAGACGCCCGCCGACCTTCACCGTCAGATAGACCACGCCCGCCATCGGGCACAGCAGCATGATGCAGCCGACCACGCCCATGAGGCCCGCCGCGATCTCTCCCTCCGCGAACGCGCCACCAGTGCCGGTGATCTGCTCGGTCAGCGAGCGGATCATCGTGGCGGCGATGCGCGGCAGGTTCCACAGCGCGTAGCCCAGCTCGCCGATGAGCAGTGGCACCATCGTCAGGACCCAGGTGGCGACGATGACCCGCGAGGACTTCTTCAGTTCGGCGACCTCGGCGCGGGCCTTGAGTCCCTTCGCGCCCGGGACCAGGCTGATCAGGATCGGCTTGATCTTGCCGTACAGGTCGGGGACCCCGGCGAGGTCGCCGAGGATGTAGTAGCCGTCCAGGCGCACGGCGGGCATCAGCTGTTCGAGGATCTCGAAATGGCCGAGATAGACGGCGGCGAGGAAGAACGGCTGACCGCTGACGGCGTAGGCGCCGGCCATGGCCAGCATGAAGACGACGTTGAAGTAGATGCCGCCCAGGTCGGTGCGGAGCCTGCCCCCCTTGCCGATGCGGTAGACGTCGGTGACGTCCGTGTACATCGAGGGCCAGATGAGAAAGAGTCCGCAACCGATACAGCCGGGCCGGGCGCCTCCGTAGCGGCATGCCGAGGCGTGGCCGAACTCGTGGAACACCAGGGATGCCACGGTCAGCACGAACACGACCAGCAGCAGGACCGGCTGGTCGAGCACCTCGAGCACGGGTGTGATCGCGCCGAAGAAGGCGAACAGCCAGACGTCCAGAACGGCGACGCCGGCGAGGACGACCATCACGACCAGGGGGTTGTGCAGCCAGGCCAGCGCCTTGGCGATCTTCGCCACCCGGCGTTCGTTGAAGATGACCCGATGGCCCTTGAGCACGAGGAGCAGGTCCGACCGGGGTGCGGAGACCTGGTCGTCCTCCTGGCCCTCGGGGACCGTCACACCGAGCGGTTCGAGCTTGTTCTCGACCAGATAGTGGATGTTCTCCGCGCTGACCTCGCGCCCGAACCGCGCGCTGACCCGGTGGGCGATCGTCTCGACGTCACGGCTGCCGTCGATCGACGACGCGACCAGGTACAGCAGTCGCGACAACTGGACGACCTGCCCGTCCCCCCGACGGGCGATGTACTTGGGCTCGGTGAACCCCGACCCCTGGTACTCGCCGTGCAGTTGAAGCCCAGCGCTCAGCCGGGGTACGACCGGCTGGTACAGGTCGACGACCGTCAGTTCGCCCGTGGCGAACTGCCCGTAGGTCATCGGCAATCCTCCGGGACCCGGCACCGGGCCGGTGTCGTAGAGTGCCGCGGCGTTCTCGCCCAGCAACGTCATGTGCGCCCTTCCTCCCCCCGGGGTGCGGACCGCGCCTGCCCCTGGCGCGGTCCGCGGAACGTACGGTCGACGTACGAGGGTTACTGGCTGATGTTGATGGTCTGCACGGCCTGGGACTCCGCGCTCGACCACGCGGAGTGGTCGTTGATCGCCTGGGACTGGTTGTTGGCCCACACGTTGGCGACGTGCTTCTTCACGTCCACGCTCTTGTGGAAGCTGAACTTCAGGCGCCCCAGGGCCTCACGGCCCGGCAGCAGCTCCGCGGACTCGGCGTCCAGCTCATGGGCGTTCATGCTCATGGCGTGTCCTTTCCAGAAAGCATTCGTTGACATGCTGGATGAGCCGGGCGGGCATGGATCGCCGCCCGACAGACGGTTGGTGATATTCCGTCGGATATCGGTGCCCCAGTGGTGGTACCGCCGCGGCGGGCGGAGGTGTGGTGATGCGTCGCCGCGGCGGTACCGGGTGCCGCACGGTGCCGGGGCGTCGGTCCGTACGGCACCGGCTCACTGGTGGATGTTGATGGTCTGGCAGGCAGCCGACTCCGCCGCCGACCACGCGGAGTGGTCGTTGATCGCCTGGGACTGGTTGTTGGCCCACACGTTGGCGATGTTCTTTTCCACGTTCACGGTCTTGTGGAAGCTGAACTTCAGGCGCCCCAGGGCCTCACGGCCCGGCAGCAGCTCTGCGGACTCGGCGTCGAGCTCACGAGGATCCATCATGATCGATTCCCCCTTGGGGTTCGAGAGGTGTATCCGCTGGACGCGGTCAGGTCCCCCCAGTAGCGTCCAACTTTGTCGGACGCACTGTCCAACGAGATTGGACACTAGGGGCGTGGCTTGGGTTACGCAAGCGGTTCAGGGGAACACCTTCCGTAACTCACTCAAGTGGCCCCTAGAATGATCCGACCCGGAAGAGTTCCGCCTGGCGGCGAGCAGGAAGTGACCATCGGTGGCCAACGCACTGCAGCAGATCATCCGCGACCGGCTGGACAGCGAGCGCTGGTCGTACGGCGACGTCGCCCGCCGCGGAGGCATCCCCCGCTCGACGGTCCACCATCTGGCCACGACCGATCACATGGCCCGTATGCCGCAGCCGGCCACCCTCGAAGGGCTCGCCCAGGGCCTGGGGCTCCCGCTGGACACCATCCGCCATGCCGCCGCGGAGGCCTGCGGCATCCACCTCTACGCCCCCGTGGCCGAGTCCGTACCCGTGTTCGACGCCTCGGGCGACCCGGAAGTGGACGTGCTCATCGCGAGTGTGCAACGGCTGTCCGCGGAGGACCGCAAACACGTTGCGGCGCTGGTGGAGTCGCTGCTCCACCGCGGTTCGGACACTCCCTGACGGCCGGCGCCACCACGGAGAGCGCACAACGCACCACAGGCCGCTTGCGCTAAAAGAAGCCACTTCGGCCCAAACACGCATGATCCGCCGCTAGTCTCTCCTCCAGCCTGGGCCCCATTGAGCCGCACTCCCAGGCCCTATGGGGGAAACCTTGCTCTTCGTACACGGCGGGCCCACTACCGCCATCGTCAAGGGACCGACGGGAGAATCCGTGGTCCTGCTCTCCGGCGAGCTGCCCGCCGACCTGACGGACGCCTCCATCGGCGAGCTGCTGGACCTCGCAGCGGCTGTACTCAGCGAGGAAGAGCTCGCTCTCTTCGAGCAGTGCCTCGCCATGCTGCGCCGCGGCGAGGGCCCCACTCCGCAGCGCATCGAGATCAACGGCGCCGTACTGACCGTCTACCGTGAGTGAGACCTGTCCACGCAGCGCGCCGCCTGGGCCCCGCGCCGGCTGCCCTCTGAGCCCGACGGCTCAGTTCTGCCCTCGCTCCGCCTGCTCGTGCAGGTAGGTGGCGATCTGGCCGGCCAGGCCCTCGGACGCGCCGTCCGTCCGGGTACCCGAGCCGGGCAGGCCGTCCGGCGCCGTCATATCACCGGACCACAGATACCGGTCGGCCCAGTCGTCGTCGGACTTCAACTGCACCTGGATGTCGACAAGATTCAGGGAGCATTCGGGAGCCGCGGCGTACAGGACGGCCGTCGCACGGCGCAGTGGATACAGGTCGAACCCCTCGATGAATTGCGAGTTGCGCCAGTCGATGAATGCGCTCTCCCCATCGGGGCCCGTACGAATGTCCAGTTGACCGTCTTCGAGATGCAGTGCAACGGGTTCCGCCGTGCGGTTTTCGACGGTCACCCGGAAGCGGAAATAGATCAGTCCTTCGGCGGCATCGTCGCGTCCACGCGGCGGCTCGGCCTTTTCCAGGGAGTGGACGCGGACATACAGGCCGGCATGCTCGTCTTCGCATTCCTGCCAGTCGCCGATCACATTGGGCTCGCGCACGCTCCACCTCTCCACTTCCGCGCATGATTCCTATCTGCGCGCGCAACAAAGTGTCAAATGCGGGGAAGGCTCTCTGGCCAGCGGATTTCCCGGACTTGATCACCGATCAAGCCCTGCGCAGCAACGATCCGCCGACGGCCGCCAGGCGCGACACGACACACGTGTCACACATCACGTCCGCGTGCCCGCCGAACGGGGGTCCGGACACCTGTTCACAGCGACGGCTGGCACACTGCACGCCATGGCCCAGATCACGCCCGCTCGTGCTCTCCTGCTGCTCGTCAGCGGGCTGGTCTGTCTGATCGCCGCGAGCGGGGCGCTGATCGGCGCCCTCTTCGGCGGCGCCCGGATCGCCCTGGTCACCGCGGTGGCCGCGGGCGCGGCAGGCGCACTCGTCTCGCTCGCCTTGCGCCGGCGCGCACTGGCGCAGTTCGCGGCAGCGCGGCGTGAGGCCGGATCGCGCGGCTACGCCGAGGGGATCGCCCACGGAGTGCTCCTCCATGTCGCCGCGTACGAGGCGGCGGTCTTCCCCCGCACCGGCCCGACGGGGGTGACCCATGAGGAGCGGGCCGCCCGGCGCACCGTCGCCTACCGGATGGCCGCACTCGACGAGGTGCCCCGACTCGTCCGGGAGGCGGCCGCGGACGCACTGGCCGTGCTCGACGCGTCCGACCGCACCGGCGCCGAAGAGGCTCTCACCCAACTCGCCGTGGTGGTGCGGCAGGAGTACGCGCGTCCCTGAAAGGCCGCGGAACACATCTGGCTCGTCATGCGCATTTCCTGAACGGATGGCATGCCCCCGCGTGCGGCGGGTCGAGAAATCCGACACGCCGGACCTGAAACCAAAGCGGACGAACACCCAAATGGCCGACTCGAGGACGCACGTCGCATTCCGCGGCTGAAGCAGCAACTGCCCATTGGGTCACCGGAATCGGGTTCTTCAGACCTGTGTTCGACAACGCCCTGGCGGGTTCGGGCGGTGCAGCGCATGGCTCCGTCTGCCATTGCAGAGCCGTACCCCGGTCACCGCCCGTCGCCGAGCGCGACCGCCGGTACGCCGACCGTCGTCGACGCGAGCTCCCGCAACTGCGTGAGGGCCGCGGCGACGGCCGGGCGCGTGCTGCCTCCTGCGCGCACGCAGGTCAGGAGCTTGCGGTGCGGGTCACCGGTGCAGCGGACACGGGTGACGGGCAGGTGTGAGGGCAGCCCGGCCAGGCGCGGGATCAGGGCGACGCCGAGTCCATGGGCGACGAGATGGGCCGTCACGTCCCAGTCGAGCGCGTGGTGGGCGATGTCGGGCGTGAAACCGGCCGCGCCGCACGCGGACAGCACATGCGGCCGGCAGGGGCTGTCCGGTACCGGCGCTATCCAGGGTTCGAGTGCGGCCTCCGCGAGGTCGACGCACGCGCGGCCCGCCAGTTCGTGGCCTTCCGGTACGACCAGGTCGAACGGGTCGTCCATGAGCGGCCGCTGGTCGAACCTGGCGTCGCCGTGCGGCGGGTTGCGCGGCGTCACCTCCACGACGGCGAGGTCGGTCTCGCCCTCGAAGAGGAGATCGAAGCTCTCCGGCACGCCCGCCTCCCGGATGTACACGGACAGTCGCGGACGACATGCCCTCAGGTGTGCCGCCATGGGCGCGAGGAGCACCGAGACGGCCACGGGAAAGCCGCTCACCCGCAGTGGACCGGCCACATCGCCCTCCTCCGCGCGCAGGTCGTGTTCGGCCTGCTGCCAGCGGGTCTCGATGGCGTCGGCGTGCTCCAGCAGACCACGGGCTGCGGGTGTCAGCCGTACGCCGCGGCCGTGCGGCTCCAGCAGATCGACGCCGAGCTCACGGGACAGCTGGCGGATCTGCTGGGAGGCGGCGGACGTCGTGAAGTGCAGGGCGCGCGCGGCGGCGGTCACGGTGCCGTAGTGTGCGACGGCCCGAAGGACATGCAGTCGGCGCAGATCAATCATGAAGTCCACGCTTCACGGTTCGGTCGAGCAAGTCAACGTGGACATGAACGGCGGTGTGCGCACACGCTGGTGGCATCGGCACGGTTCCGCGCCGGCAGCAGCACAGTTCCGCCCAGACAACAGAAGGGAGACTGCGATGACTTGTGCGCCCGCACCGGCCTGCCCGTACTGCGGATGGCCCGACCTCGCCGAACCGTTCCAGGTGGTGTCCCGGCACACCACGGCCGCGGGGAGCACGATCTGGACCCGCTGCGGATGCGGCTCGCTCCAGGTACGCCTCGTCGACGCCTGCGGAACGCGCGTCGTCTCCCGCAGCCGGCCCGCGCTGTCCGTTCCGGTGGAACCCGCGTAACGGCCCCGAGGACGCCGCGGGAATTCCGGCACGCCCGCCGTTGAGCAAGTTCCCGCCGCGCCGACGTAGCACATGACATGGCAGCATTCGTGGGCGCCGGGGGCGCGGGCGGGACGTACACCGGGGAGCGCGGACGATGAGATACGAGCAGCAGTCACTCCTCATCGCCGGCGACGACGGACGTCCGGCATCCGCCGGCCTCCGGGCACCCGGTCGGCCCTCGCCGGAACGGAACGGCGCCCGCCGCTGGGCACGGCTGCGCCGGCACCGGCGGCCGCTGCTCGTGGCGGCGGTCGTCGCGCTGCTGGCACAGATGGCGTTCGCCATGGTCACCACCGCCGTACAGCAGACCCCCACCATCGACGAACCCGTGTACGTGGGCACGTCGGTCGTCTACGTCCGCGAGCACAGCCTGCGGTTCAACCCCGAGCATCCGCCGCTCGGCAAGCTGATCATCGCGACCGGCACGGTGCTCGCGCACCCGCGTCTCGAACCCGGTTTCCGGGGTGACCAGGGCCGGTTGGGGCGGCGACTGCTGTACGAGTCGGGCAACGACCCATGGCGGGTGATGTTCTGGGCGCGGCTGCCGGTGATGGTCGTGACGCTGCTGTTCGGACTGGTCGTCTTCGCGTTCGCGCGGGACCTGATCGGCGCCGTGGGCGGGCTCGCGGCGCTCGCCCTGTACACGTTCTCGCCCGACCTGATCACGAACGGGTCCTTGGCCACCCTTGACGTCCCGGCGGCAGGGTTCACGGTGACGGCGGCCTGGTTGATGTGGCGGGCCCGACGGCGGCCCCTGCCGTACCTGCCGCTCGCCGGGATGGCCTCGGGTGCGGCCGTGGCCACGAAGATGAGCACGCTGCCCGCGGTGCCCGTCCTGCTGGCGCTGGCCGCATGGTCCTCCTGGCATGCGAAGGGAAGCGCAGCACCTCGCTCGCGTCGCGTGGCGCACGCCCTGTTGGCGGCTGCCGGGGTCGCGGCCGTCCTGGTCGGCGTCGTATGGGCGGCCTATCTCGCGGTCGATCCCCGGCTGCGGTGGAGCGCACCCGCGAACGTGCCCGCCGTGCACGGACTGCGTGCCCTGCTGATCGACTGGCTGCCCTTCCCCGGCGCGTACCGCGACGGGATGCGCATCCAGTTCGGCTTCGAGAGTGCGACCTGGCACGGCTATCTCTTCGGCCGGCTCTACACCGGCTCCCTGTGGTACTACCTTCCGGCCGCGCTGCTGGTGAAGACGCCGCTCGGGATGTCGGCGCTGTGGCTCTGCGGCGCCCTGGCACTGATGGCGGTGCCTCGACTGCGCGCCGCCGTCCCCTATGTGCTGCTGCCCCCGGCGGTGCTGCTGGCCGCGGCCATGCAGGGGTCACGCGATCTCGGCGTGCGCTACGCCATCTTCGTACCGGTGTTCCTCGCCATCGCCGCCGCCTGTGTGCTCGCCCTGCGGCGGCGATGGTCGTACGCCGTGACCGCGGCGCTGATCCTGTTCGTCGCGGTCAGTTCGCTGCGGACGTATCCGTACTTTCTGCCGTACTCCAACGAGGCGTTCGGCGGTCCCGCGAAGACGCACCTGCGGCTGCACGATTCCAACGTCGACTGGGGACAGGACCTGGGCCGGCTGGCCGACCGGCTGCGCGAGCGCTATCCGGACGACAGGGACGTCTGGCTCGTCTACAAGGGCAGCGGTGTGCCGTCCTGGTACGGCATCCACGGGCGCAACCCGCTCAAGGTGCCCCCGAGCCGGGTGCACGGGCTGCTGGCCGTGTCCGACACGTCGATCGCCAAGGCCGAGGGCAGGCTCGCAGAGCTGATCCGCACGAGCAGGGCGATCGACGACGTCGGTCATTCCGTCACGATCTTCCGGCGGCCGTAGCTCACGGCGCGGACGGCTTGCCCGTCGTGCCGATCCAGGTGTGGAACAGCGCGTCCAGGTCCTGACCGGACAGCCGCTCGGACAGCCGGACGAACTGGGCCGTCGTCCCGTGCCCGCCCCGGTGGTCGGCCGCCCAGGTACGCAGGATGCGGAAGAAGGTGGCATCGCCGACGGCCGTGCGGAGCTTGTGCAGGGCCATGGCGCCGCGGGCGTAGACGGGCGTGTCGAAGATGTGGGCCCCGCTGCCCGGGTTCGCGGGCGGGAAGGCCCACAGGCCGTCGCTCGCCGGACGGGCGTACAGGGCGTCGAAGGTCTGCTGGGCGCTCTTGCCGCCGTGCTGCTCGCTGTAGAGCCACTCGGCGTAGGTCGCGAAGCCCTCGTTGAGCCAGATGTCCTGCCAGCGGGTGAGGGTGACGGAGTCCCCGAACCACTGGTGGGCGTTCTCGTGGACGAGGGTGCTCAGATCGGGTGCCCTGTCGTAGACAGGGCGGGTCTGGGTCTCCAGCGCGTAACCGACCTTCGGGGCCTTGTCGACGATGGCTCCGGCCGCACGGAAGGGGTACGGGCCGAAGACCTTGCTCTCCCAGGCGAGGACGGACGGCAGCTTCTTGAGGACCGGGGCCGCGGCGGATGCCTCGCGCGGGTCCACGGCGTTGTACACCTTGATGCCGTCGCGGGTTGTGTACTGCTGGACGTCGAACTTCCCGACCGCCGCAGTGGCCAGGTACGCGGCCATCGGTTCGGCCTGACGCCAGTGGAAGGTGGTGTGGCCGCCGACGGTCCGCCGGCTGAGGAGGACACCGTTGGAGACGGCGGTGCGGCCCTTGGGCACCGTGACGGTGATGTCGTACGACGCCTTGTCCACGGGGTGGCTGTTGGCGGGGAACCAGGTCATGGCGCCCTGCGGCTCGTTCGCCACGAACGCGCCGTCGTCGGTGGGGATCCAGC
This sequence comes from Streptomyces sp. NPDC046900, assembly GCF_040644975.1. Lineage (NCBI taxonomy): Bacteria > Bacillati > Actinomycetota > Actinomycetes > Kitasatosporales > Streptomycetaceae > Streptomyces > Streptomyces sp. NPDC046900. The sequence goes on from NZ_JBEYXD010000006.1 coordinate 197,551, forward strand.
CGTCCAGCGAACCGTCGGGGTCGGTGACCGGCTTGGGCTTGCCCTGGTAGTCGACCGCGACACGGAAGTCCTGGCCGGCGCGGAGCGCGTGCCGGGGGGTGATGACGAGTTCCTGCCCGTTCCGGCGGAACGACGCCTTGACGTGGTCGACGCTCACGCCGGTGACCTTGAGGCCCTGGAGGTCGAGGTCGAAGCGGGTGAGGCGCTGGGTGGCGCGGGCCCGCAGCACCGCCTTGCCGTCGAGGTGGCCGGTACCGGTGTCGTAGCCGAGGGTCAGATCGTAGTGGCGTACGTCGTAGCCGCCGTTGCCCTCGAACGGGAAGTACGGGTCACCCGCCCCGGACGCGCCCGCGGTGCCGGCGACCGCCGGGCCTCCGGCCGCGATCAGCGCGGCGAGGGCGACGGGGACCGCTGTGGCGACGGCCTGCCGGGGAAGAACGGTGGTGCGTCTGACGGTCTTGCGTCGGGGTGGCGTCACGGTGACTCCTGTGGCCGGGGATGATCAACAGCGGCCAGCCTAGGCCGCCGCCCCGTCGCACAGGCACCTTTGTTCGGTCAAGTTCCTTGATGGCGTGGGACGTTGTTCCGGGCGGGAATGCGCATATGTTCAAGGCCTCGCAGTCGTGATGGAATTCCCTCCATGACGGACATCTCGCTGCATGCGTGGACCGGTGAACCGGTGCGGGTCGGACTGGTGGGGGCGGGACCCTGGGCGCGTACCGTGCACGCACGCGTGCTCGCGGCAGGGCCGGAGACCCGGCTCACCGCCGTGTGGGCGCGCCGCGAGGAGGCGGCCCGCGAGACAGCGGCCCCCTACGGCGCGGCCGTCGCCACCCGGTTCGAGGAACTCCTCGACGCATGCGAGGCGGTGGCCTTCTCGGTTCCGCCCGCCGTGCAGGCGGAACTGGCGGGCCGAGCCGCCAAGGCGGGCAAGGCACTGCTGCTCGAGAAGCCCCTCGGGGAGGATCTGCGGTCGGCGCGGCACCTGGCCGACGCGATCGAGGAAGCGGGCGTCGTCTCGCAGCTCGTCCTGTCCAATCGCTACCACCCGTCCGCCCGGGAGTTCCTCGCCGCGGCGCGGGGCCTGCAGGTCGCCGGTGCGCGTTCCAGCGGGCTGAGCGGCGCCTTTCTGGGCGGGGACTTCGCGACCCCGTGGCGCCTGGAGCACGGGGCTCTGCTCGACGTGGGTCCGCATCTGCTCGACCTGCTGGACGCCGCGATCGGTCCCATCGCACACATTCGGGGCGTGGGCGACCCCCGCCGCTGGATCGAGCTGACCTGCGAGCACGAGGGCGGCGCGGTCAGCCAGTGCTCGCTGTCCGGCTCGGTGGACGTCCCGCACGGCGGTACCCGCATCGAGCTGTTCGGGTCGCAGCCCCCTCTGGTGTACGACACGGCCGGACTCGACTACGAGGAGGCCTGGCCGGTGCTGCGCCGTGAGTTCGCCACCGCCGTGCGCACCGGGGTGCCCGGCGAGCTGGACGCCCGGCGCGGGCTGCGGCTGCAGGAGCTGATCGCGCTGGCCGCATCGGTGTGACGGGCCGCGCGGCACCGACCACGCGGGAGGCGTACGGGCGTCGGGGCCCCTGACGGGCACCGGCCGCTGGTGGGAGCACGGGCGCCGTTCAGGGGTAATCGCCCGGCCGGGACGCGTGAGGACGTGCGGCTCCGTCCACAACTGACCCGTGAGACTGCCGCTGATCGCCCCGATGCTCGCCATCCCCGGCACCCTGCCGCCCGCCCGGCAGGACGCGGAGTGGGCGTACGAGACCAAACAGGACGGCCAGCGGGTGGTGGTCTATCTCCCCGGCGACGGCAGCGTGGAACTGCGCGCCCGGTCGGGCGAGATCATCACCGGCGCCTACCCTGAACTGCGTCCGCTGGGCGGGGCCCTCGGGGCCACACCCGCCGTACTGGACGGGGAGGTGGTGGCACCGGACGAGCAGGGGCGCGGCGACTTCCAGCGGCTGCAGTCCCGGATGGGGCTCGCCCACTCCCCCGCGCTCGCGGCGCGCCGTGCCGCTCGGACGCCCGTGCACCTCGTGCTGTTCGACGTGGTGTTCCTGCGGCACGACCTCACCACGCTGCCGTACGCCCGCCGGCGTTCCGAATTGGAGGCGCTCGCCCTGGCCGGGCCGCACTGGTCGACGCCGGGCGCCCTCGTCGGACACGGCGCGCAGGCCATGGCGGCGATCCGGGACAACGGCCTGGAGGGGCTGGTGTGCAAGAGACTCGACTCGGTCTATGAGCCGGGGGTGCGTTCCCACTCCTGGATCAAGATCCGGAATGTCGAGGCCGTGGATGTGATCGTGGGCGGCTGGCTGCCCGGGCAGGGGAGACTGTCGGGGCTGCCCGGGGCGCTCCTGGTGGGTCAGCGGGACGCGACGGGCCTGCTGCGCTATGTGGGCCGGGTGGGCACGGGGTGGACGGAGGCCGAGCGGGCCGAACTCGCCCGGCTGCTGCGGATCGTGGAAGCGCGTGTGTGCCCTTTCGACCGCGACCCCCGGGTGCCGGGGGCCCGCTGGGTCCTGCCGAGGCTGGTCGGCGAAGTGCGCTACAGCACGCGCACGCGGGCTGGTCTGCTCAGACAGCCGTCATGGCTGCGTCTGCGCCCGGACCTCGCCCCTGAGGACTCGGCGGCGGATCTGCCGTGAGGGGCTCGGGCCCGGACGCAGACGTCCGTTCACTCGGCGGCCGGCGGTTCACACGTGGCCGGGGCCGCCGCTGCCGAAGGCACCGCTGGAGCCGGGGAGCCAGCGCTTGCGATGCTGGTCGTCGCAGCGTTTGGACGCCGCGTGGTGGAGCTGGTACGGCATGAGCCGTTCGCTCTCCTGGGTGGCGTGCGGCATCTCTTCGGGCTCCCGCACTTCCCTTTCCTCGTGGACCGCTCCGCCGTCGGGCAGATGGGGCTGCTCCTCCGGCTTCGGCGGTGCCGGTTCCCGGTCTCGTACCCGCATACCCAGCTGTACGGCCCAGATCAGCGCCCCCGCGACCACCATGCCACCGATAAAGGCGTAGAACACGTTGAGTTGTTCCTGCGATACAGCCAGTATCATATAGCTCGCCGTATTCATGCCATGACGATACCCCCGTTGAATTGGAATGGCTCCCCGGAGAATTCCACAAAGAATCGGGATTGCCCCGGGACCGGTAATCGGGCGCAGGTGGGCGCATGTTCCGGGGAGCCGTGGGGTGCGGTGGTCAGATCCGGTACTCGCGCAGGGCCGGGGTGACCATGGCCAGGACCAGGGTGGCCGCGATGACCAGGAGTCCGCCGCCCGCGATCGCCGTACGTGTGCCGAGGGCCGAGCCGGCCGTGCCGTGCAGGACGTCCGCGAGACGCGGACCGCCCGCGACGACCACCGTGAAGACGCCCTGCATCCGGCCGCGCATCTCGTCGGTCGCGGCGGACAGCAGGATCGCGCCGCGGAAGACCATGGACACCATGTCGGCGACGCCCGCGGCCGCCAGGAAGGCCACCGCCACCCACAGGCTGCTGGTCAGTCCGAGACCGGTGATGGCCGCGCCCCAGGCGATGACCGCCGCGATCACCAGCAGGCCGTGGCGCCGGGCGCGCGAGAACGTGCCGGACAGCAGCCCGCCGACCACCGCGCCGATCGGGATCGCCGCGAAGAGAAGCCCGAGCGCGAGCCCTTCCCCGTAGGACGCGTAGGTCTGGGCGGCGAGTTGCGGGAAGAGCGCGCGGGGCATGCCGAACACCATGGCGATGATGTCGGCGACGAAGGACAGCAGCAGGACCTTGTGCAGCGCGATGTAGCGGAAGCCCTCGGCTATCGCCTGCCAGCCCGCCCGGCCCACTGCCGCCGCCGTCGGCGGCAGGGCGGGGAGCCGGAAGACCGCCCATAGCGTCACGCACAGGGCCACGGCGTCGATCAGATAGAGCGCGGACAGGCCGATGACGGGGATGAGGGTGCCGGCAAGGAGGGGGCCCGCCACCAGGCCGGTCTGCATGACGGTGGAGCCGAGCGCGTTCGCCGCGGGAAGTTCCTCCGGCGGTACCAGGCGGGCGATGGAGGCGCTGCGGGCCGGGGAGTTCAGGCCGAAGAAGGCCTGCTGGAGGGCGAGCAGCACGATCAGGACGAGGACCGAGTCGAGGCCGACGAGGGCCTGGACCCAGAAGAGCACGGACGTCACGGCCAGGCCTGCGTTGGTGAGCAGCAGCAGCTTGCGGCGGTCCATCCGGTCGGCGATCGCACCGCCCCACAGGGCGAAGACGGCGAGCGGGAGGAGGCCGGCGAGGCTCGCGTAGCCGACCCAGGCGGAGGAGGCCGTGATGTCGTAGATCTGCTTGGGTACGGCGACCGCGGTGAGCTGGCTGCCTACCGCGGTGACGATCGTCGAGGACCAGAGGCGGCGGAAGGCGGGGCGGCGCAGCGGCCGGGTGTCCATCGCCCAGCGACGCCAGCCCGCTCTGCCGGATCGGTCTCCGTCCGGAGCCTCGCTCTCCGATGCCGTTCCGCTGCCGGTCGTACTCTCACTCGTGTCCACGGACTTCCTGACTGTCTCGTAGCTGCCTGGTACACCTTTCGATTCAGGGTTCACTATCACCGATCAGCCCGGGGTCCTGGTAGCCGGGCTGCCCCCGCCGTCCCGGGCGCCGATGATCGATGTGCCGGGTCGGTGCCGCCCTCGGCCGGTCGGCGTGCGGTTCTTCTTCTGCCGCGACTGCTCGAGCCGGCGGAATTCCGGCAGGCGGTGTGAGTATGTCGACAACGCGGGCAGCGGCGCGCCGACGCATTCACCCGGGGAAATGCCGTGACCGACTCACAAGACCCGTGGACGCGGTGCGGCGCGATGCGCGGGGAACGCCCCGGTCACTCCTCCGCCACGACGAGGACCAGCGGGATGTCGTCGCAGGGGACCAGCCGCAGCCCGGCGTGGCGGCCGGGCCGCGCCCCGGCGAGCAGCGCGCCGAAGTCCGGGCCCTTGGTGAGTGAACCCGCCAGATGGGCGGGGTCGGCCGAGGCGGCCACCCGGCCGCGGGCGTTGACCAGGTGGGCCGGTCCGGGCAGCCCCTGAAGCAGCGGCATGACGGCCGCCTCGAAGTGGCGCAGATACACGTCCGCCGCGGCGACCCCGGCGAACCGGCCCTCGACGTGCACCGGCGCCGACAAGGTGAGGCTGTACTCGTCGGAGCAGAGGTAGTCCACGTAGGGTCCGGCGACCGCGCGACGGCCCGTGTCGCGGGGCAGTGCGAACCAGTCCCAGTGCGTGTAGTCGGAGTACGCGGACTGCCGGGGATCGAGGTCGAGCAGCAGCGGCCGTACGGCGCCGTCGGAACCGGTCTGCCACCACTCCAGCCAGGCCGGTACATCGGTGAGCAGCCCCGGAGCCACGACGAACCCGACACCGGAGACCAGCTCCTGCCGGGCCAGGTGGAGATGGAGTCCGGGGCGCAGCGCCGCGAGGTCGGCGCTCACCGGGCGGCGGCCCTGGGCGAAGACCCGGGTCAGCAGCGCCGTGGTGGCCTCCCGGGTGTCGGCGACGGTGTCGAAGACGGCCTCCAGGGTCCGGCGCACCCGGGCCGCCACACCCGCCTCCGTGGCCGGGTCGAACATCGCCGTCGCCGCCGCGGCAAGGCGGCCGTCGTCTCTCACGGCTGCGCCCGCGGCAGCCGGCAGGGGGTACGGGAGGAGACAGGGCGACGATCCGGGCTGCTGCGGGGAGTGGGACATGGCGGCGACGCTATACGTCCGGTTCACTTCACCGCATCTTGACTCTCCGTCAACTGTCCTTCCACAGAACGAAGTTGATCCTTCTGTCGACTGTTCGTAGGGTGATGGCCACATCGTCCGCCCGAAGTCCCCACCCTGTCCCCCGGGCGGACCCCCGGGTGAGCCGTGGCCCACCCGCCGACCTGGAGCGTTGCCCGAGCGCGCCGCCGAGATCCAAGGCGTCCGGAGGGCTCCGGTCACCACGCCGTCCCGACGCCGGGTGCCGTTCGCGGCCGTACGCCGCGCCCTGCACCCGCGCCGCATCCTGCACGTCCCGCACAACCGCCGTCACCCGCCGTCACAACTTCACCCCCTTTTCCTCCCACTTCCCCACACCGTGGAGCTTCCCTATGCGCCCGAACAGATCCCTCAAAGCGGCGGCCGTCGGCTGTGCTCTGCTGCTCGTCAACGCCTGCGGGATGTTCGCCGACTCGAGCGCGCCCTCCTCGTCGGGCTTCAATCCGCCGGACCTGAAGGCCCAGTCGAAGCTCGGCCGTACCGAGGGGCAGTTGAACCTGGTCTCCTGGGCGGGATACGTGGAGGACGGATCCTCGGACCCGAAGGCCGACTGGGTCACCCCCTTCGAGAAGCAGACGGGGTGCCAGGTCCACAACAAGGTGGCCGCCAGCTCGGACGAGATGGTCAAACTGATGAGGACCGGCGCCTACGACTCGGTCTCGGCCTCGGGTGACGCCTCCCTCAGGCTGATCGCGTCCGGCCAGGCGGCGCCGGTGAACACGGATCTGGTGCCCAACTACAAGGACGTCTTCTTCGGGCTGAAGAACCAGAGCTGGAACTCCGTCGACGGCACCGCCTACGGCATTCCGCACGGCCGTGGCGCGAACCTGCTGATGTACAACACGAAGGAGGTCTCGCCCGCGCCCATCTCGTGGTCCGCTGTCTTCGACAACGCCTCCCGGTACAAGGGCCATGTCACGGCCTACGACTCCCCCATCTACATCGCCGACGCGGCGCTGTATCTGCGGGAGACCAAGCCGGGGCTGGACATCGAGAATCCCTATGCGCTCGACCAGGACCAGTTCGACGCGGCCGTCGCCGTGCTGAAGAAGCAGCGGGCCGATGTCGGCGAGTACTGGAGCGACTACCTCAAGGAGATCTCCTCCTTCAAGAGCGGCGACTCGGTGATCGGCACCACCTGGCAGGTCATCGCGAACCTCGCCCAGAGCGAGGGCGCCAAGGTGCAGGCGGTCCTGCCGCAGGAGGGCGCCACCGGCTGGTCCGACACCTGGATGCTCTCGGCCAAGGCCAAGCATCCCAACTGCGCCTACAAATGGATGAACTGGATCATCTCGCCGAAGGTCAACGCCGAGGTCGCCGAGTACTACGGCGAGGCGCCCGCCAACATCAAGTCCTGCGACGTGACCAGCGACCCCGCGTTCTGCGACACCTTCCACGCCACCGACGAGAACTACTGGAAGGACATCGCGTTCTGGACGACGCCCATCGAGCAGTGCCTCGACGGCCGTAAGGACGTCAAGTGCGTGCCCTATGCCAAGTGGGTGCAGGCCTGGACCGAGATCAAGGGCTGACCGCGGCGTCCCGCGGCCTCACCCGGTCGGGGCGTCCGCGGTGGCGCGCTGGTGGCGGGCGAGGGCGTGGGCGATGTCGCTGGTCGCCGGGTACAGCCTCAGATACAGGTCGTACAGGTCGTCGTAGCGGGGCTGCCTGCCGGTGTCGGGCGTGACGCGCTCGCGCACCGGGTTCCAGCTGTCGATGTCCGTGTCGCCGAGGGCGCTCGCGGCCAGGAACGCGGCGCCGTAGCTCGCGCCGAGGGTCACGGTCCTGATCTCCTGTTCCAGCCCGCTGACGTCGGAGACGATACGGGTCCACAGGCCGCCCCGGGTGCCTCCGCCCACGGCGACGACCCGGCGGATGTCGGCGCCGGCCGCGCGCATCGCGTCGACGTTGTGGCGTACGCCGTAGGCGGTGGCCTCCAGGGCCGCACGGTAGAGGTCGCCGCGGGTGTGCTCCACGGTCAGTCCGGCGATCACTCCGCGGGCGTCGGGGTCCGCCACCGGGGTCCGCTCTCCCGCGAAGTAGGGCAGCATCAGCAGGCCCTTCGCACCGGGGCCGGACGCCTCGGCCTCCGCGAGGAGCGCGTCATGGCCGGGGGCACCGAGCAGGTCCCGCAGCCAGTCGGTGATCACCCCGGAGGTCGCCATGCCGCCCGCGAGACTGCGCGTTCCCGGCAACGCGCCGACCGTGCTCCACAGTTGGGGCACCAGAAGGCGTTCCGACACCGTATTGATCAGGAACATGGTGCTGCCGTACATGAGCATCAGGTCGCCGGTGCGCTGGGCGCCCACGCTGAGTGCCTCCGCCCAGGCGTCGATGGTGCCCGTGACGACCGGGACGCCGGCGGGCAGCCCGGTGCGGGCGGCCGCCTCGGCGGTGACGTGGCCGGCGACCTCCCCGGGCCAGCGCAGCGGCGGCAGTTCGATGTCCGGTGCGATCCGCCGGGCCCAGGGGCGGTACCACTCCAGGGCGAGGGAGTCGTACAGCGGCACGGACTGGCTTGCCGAGTGGTGGTCGAGCACGTACACGCCGGTGAGCCGCCGCACCAGATAGGAGCTCGGCATATAGAGCCGCCGGGCGCGGGCGACGACGTCGGGGCGGTGCTCGGCCAGCCAGAGGATCTTGGGTCCGACCGCCTGGGTGGACAGCAGTGAGCCGCACCGTCCGAGGACGGCGTCGCGGCCCAGCTCCGTGTCGAGCCGGGCGATCTGGGCGGTGGCACGGGTGTCCACACCGTAGAGGACGGCCGGATGCAGCGGTGCGTCGGCCTCGTCGGCCAGGGCGACGCACGGGCCCATACCGCTGACACCGACCGCGTCGACGGTGGTGCCGGGGTTGATCAGCTCTCGGGCCAGCGAGACGAACTCGTCCCACCAGACCCGCGCGTCCATCTCGACATGGCCGGGCCTCGGGCGGCCGACCGCGTGCGGGCGCACCGCGGTGCCGAGCACCGCCCCGTCCGCGCCGACCAGCACTCCCTTGCTGCTGGAGGTACCGATGTCGACACCGAGCACCGTCATGCGTTCCCGTCCTCCGCCTAGAGACTCCCGGGACATCGTTCCCCTCTTCGGGGTGGAACACCGGCCCGAACGCCACCCGGAGTCCCAGAGCCTCCCCCGGCGCCGCCGTGGCGGCCGGCCGCCGGTGAGGAAGGGCCGGACACCGGGCGCGGAGGCCGCCGTGGGCGGCGGCGAGGTGCCGGCGGCGCCCGGGCCGGGGCGAGTTGTTGCTGTACCGGGACATCGGTGATCTTGGCGGAGGGAGATCCTCCGGGCCAGGATGCGCCCATGAAGGGTGATCTCTTTTCCAGTGACCACATGGTGCAGCCGGCCGTCGTGCCCGGCATGTCCGTGCAGAACGCCAAGGCCATCCGGTACGTCGTGAGCGGCGAGATGCTCGCCCGGCAGGGGGCGATGGTCGCCTACCGCGGGAGCCTGCAGTTCGAACGCAAGGGCCAGGGCGTGGGCGGCATGCTGAAGCGGGCGGTCACCGGCGAGGGACTGCCGCTGATGTCGGTGCGCGGCGAGGGCGAGGCATGGTTCGCGCACGAGGCGCAGAACTGCTTCATCGTGGACATCGAGGCGGGCGACGAGTTCACCGTCAACGGACGCAATGTGCTGTGTTTCGACGCGACCCTGTCGTACCGCATCCAGACGGTGAAGGGCGCGGGCATCACCGGCGGCGGTCTGTTCAACAGTGTGTTCACCGGACACGGCAGGCTGGGACTGATCTGCGACGGCAATCCGCTCGTCATACCCGTCGCGCCGCAGCAGCCGGTGTACGTCGACACCGACGCGGTCGTGGGCTGGACGGCGCGGCTGCACACGTCGCTGCACCGGTCGCAGTCCATCGGGTCGATGCTGCGCGGCGGTTCGGGCGAGGCGGTCCAGCTGAAGCTGGAGGGCGAGGGTTTCGTGGTCGTCCGGCCCAGCGAGGTGACCCCGCAGAAGGACCACTGACAGCAGGGGCCCCGCCGGGTTCGACGCGGCCTCCGGCCGCCGACGGGCCGTCAGCGGCCGGAGGCCGGGGCGTCGGCGGGCGTCACATTGACGGCGGCCCACGCCTTGTCGACCGTCCGGTACTCGACGCTGCCCGTGCCGTACATGTCGGTGGCGGCGTTCAGCGTCGCGTCCCGCGCGTCGTGGAAGTCCGTCGTGGACACCATGTACCGGGTGAGCGCCCGGTAGAAGACGGCCAGGGCCTTGGCCCGTCCGATACCGGTCACCTGTGAGCCGTCGTAGGTAGGCGAGTCGTATGTGACGCCGCCGATCGTCTTCCTGCCGCTGCCCTCGGCCGGCAGGTGGAAGGCGTGCGAGGAGGCACCGGAGCCGGCGTGCACCTCGGTGTCGTACGCCTCGGGCGACCAGTGGTCGATCGTGCCCTCGAGCTTGTCCAGGGACGGGTGGTCGAGGCGGCGCAGGAACTTCTGGCGCAGTCCGAGCTTCTCGCCCATCAGGTAGTTCGGCGGGTTCTTCGGGTTGGCGGCGGCGAACTCCACGCCCGAACCGGAGATGTCCGCGAGCGACTCGTTGAGGGCGCCCGGTTCGCCGTACTGGTAGCCGTGGTCGTCCACTCGGGTGGGTTCGAGGCCGGCGGTGGCGTCCACGACGCCGTGGGTCAGTTCATGGCCGGTGACGTCCAGGACGACGAGGGGCTTCTTGAACTGCTTGCCGTCACCGTCGCCGTACAGCATGCAGCCGCAGACCGAGTCCCAGAAGGCGTTGCCGACCTTCTTGCCGAAGTGGACCATCGCGCGGGCGCCCGTGCTGTTGTTCCCCGCCCGGCATCACGAAGATGAACATCAGGCCTTGTCTTCAGCATCGTGAAGGTCTTCAATATGTCGCACGACACATCCCCCAGGGACAGGTGGAGACCGTGCACGACACCGACGCACCGATGCCGGACGGCCGACCGGATCTCGATGTGCTGGTCGCCACGGTCGGCCTGCAGATCAAGGCCCTGCGCAAGCAGGCCGACCTGACCCTGGACGAGCTCAGCCGCCGCTCCGGCATCAGCACCGGACTGATCAGCCAGGTCGAACGAGGGAAGGGCAACCCTTCCTTCACCAGCCTGGTGCAGATCGCCCACGGTCTGGACGTGCCGATCGGCCGGCTGTTCCATCTGGCCGAACAGGTCAGCCCGGTGGTCCGTGCCGACGAGCGCCGCAGCCTGGACTTCCACGGCTCGGACCCGGCGCACGGCGACCGCTACGAGCTGCTCACCCCGTCGCTGAACGGCGCACTGGAGGTCCTCTGGGTGGTCACCCAGCCGGGCCACGACACCAGCGCCACTCCCTTCCGTCACAACGGCGAGGAGTTCGGCATCGTGCTCTCCGGTGTGAAGGACGTCTATCTCGACGGCGTCCGTCACCGGCTCGAAGCGGGCGACTCCATCACCTACTCCTGCAGCATTCCCCACTGGTACGTCAACCCCGGTGACGAGCCCGCCACCTCGATCTGGGTGATCACTCCGCCCAGCTGGTAGGCACCTACCTCGCGCCGTCCCGTCCCCCAACGCCCCGGCCTCAGGCCCGGGCGCCGGTACCGCACGGCCTCGTACCGTGCGCCTCCTCAATGAGGTGCCCCGCCATGGCATCACTCATCGACAGAACCGCTGTCGCGACCGGCAACTCCCTCTCCCACCGACGCGCCCTGCTGGCCCTCGGCGGCGGCAACGCCATCGAGTGGTACGACTGGATGGTCTACGGGCTGCTGGCCTCCTACATCGGTCCGCTCTACTTCCCGTCCGGCAGCTCCGTCTCCGAAACCATGTCCGCGCTGGCCGTCTTCGCGGTCGGCTTCGCCGCCCGGCCGCTCGGCGCGATCATCTTCGGCACCCTGGCCGACCGCATAGGCCGACGCGCCATCATGCTCTTCTCCATCGGCTCCATGGTGCTGAGCAGTCTGATCATCGCCCTGCTGCCCACCCATGCGAGCATCGGCGTCTGGGCCGGCGTCATCCTGCTGTCCAGCCGCATCCTGCAGGGACTCTCCACCGGCATCGAGGCCCCGCTCAACTCCGCGTACATCGTGGAGCTGGCACCCGAGGGCCGGACCGCGCGGTTCGGCAGCATCATCAGCATCTATGTGCAGACCGGCATCGTCGGCGCCTCCCTGGTCTGCTTCCTCACCACCTCGGTGGTCGCCCCCGACGCCATGGCCTCCTGGGGCTGGCGCGTCCCGTTCGCGGTCGGCGCCGTCGGCGGCCTGGTCTTCCTCTGGCTGCGCCGCGCCCTGCCGGAGACCCTGCACACCGAGGGCGAGAAGCCGGCCGAGCCGGCCCGCGTCGGCCAGGTCTGGGCCGAGGTCTGGCGGCACCGGCTGGCCCTGCTGGCGATCGTCTTCGTGGTGGCCGGGGCCCAGGCCCTCAACTACACCTGGGCCACCGGCCTGCCCAACCTGGCGCGCTCCGCCTACCAGGAGAACCCGGACACCGTCTTCCTGGTCTCCACCCTTGCCGGCATCTGCGTCGCCGCGCTCTATCCTCTGGTCGGGCGCATCGCCGACCGCAAACGGATCTCCCGCACCTTCATCGCCTCCCGGCTCGCCGTGGTGCCGCTCATCTTCATCGTGCTCGTCTACCAGCAGCCCGGCATGGGGATGTTCACCGTGGTGATGCTGGTCGGTGCTCCGGTCCTGGCCTTCACCATGGGCCTCTACAACACCGTCGCCGCCACCTTGATGCCGACCAGCTGCCGGGTGACCGGCGTCGGCCTCGGCTATGCGATCGGCGTGGCCGGCTTCGGCGGCACAGCCCCCTATCTCCTGCTGTGGTTCCAGGACCTCGGCGCCGACTGGGCTTTCCCCGTCTACGGCGCGCTCCTCTGCCTGCTCAGCGTCCTGCTCTACGTGCTCGTCCTCCGCCGCGGCGCCGTCCGCGTCGGAAGCTGAAAGGAAGTCAGATGCACGAGACTGTCTCTCTCGACGCCGTCGAGGCACCCGTGGTCCAGCGGGCCGACGTCGTCGTGGTCGGCGGCGGACCGGCCGGGGTCAGCGCGGCCGTGGCCGCCGCCCGTGCCGGGGCCAGTGTGACGCTGCTGGAACGCTACTCGGCACTCGGCGGCCTGGCCTCCGGCGGCATGGTCCTGGTCCTCGACGATATGATCAACGGGGACGAGATCACCGTCACCGGCATCGTCGACGAGTACGTCGAGCGGATGGCCAAGCTCGGCCTCGCCGTCTACCCGCCGGCCGAAGACCGCCACTCCTCATCCGAGACGTGGGCCAAGTGGGGCCGCTGGGGAGCCTTCGACTTCCACTCCCACACCAACCCCAAGCCGATCTGCTACGCCGTCGCGTTCGACCCCGACGGCTGGAAGCGGGTCTCCAACGACCTGGTCCGCGAGAGCGGGGTCAACCTGCGGCTGCACAGCTGGTTCTCCCGGCCGGTGGTCCAGGACGGCGCGGTGAAGGGCGTGGTCTGCGAGACCAAGTCCGGTCCGCAGGCGGTCATGGGCGACGTGGTGATCGACACCACCGGCGACATCGACGTGGCCTCCCGGGCCGGCGCCACGTACACCCAGGACAACTACCTGGTCACCCTGGTCTTCCGGCTCGGCGGGGTGGACACCGCGGCCGCCGAGCGCTTCGAACAGGAGAATCCGCGCGAGGCCCGGGCCATCAACCGCAAGATCAAGCGGATGCTGGGCGGCGCCTGGGAGCTGTGGTGGCTCAAGACGCCCGTCCCCGGCGTGGTCTGGTGCAACTGCCCGCACATGACCGGCTTCGACGGCACCGACCCGGTCTCGCTCACCGAGGCCGAGTTCGAGGCCAGGGCCCGGATCGGCACCGTCCTCGACCACATCAAGTCCGACCTGCCCGGCTTCGAGAACGCCCATCTGCTCGACGTCGCCGAGCAGATGGGCGTCCGGCAGACCCGGCTGCTGCAGGGCGAGTACCTGGTCACCAAGGACGACATCACCTCCCGCCGCCACTTCGCCGACAGCGTCGCCCGCGGCCGCGACTACTACACCCCGTACCGCGCCCTGCTGCCGCGCGGCGTCGACCAGTTGCTGGTCGCCGGCCGGCACTACTCAGCCACCCCGGAGGCGCAGCGGATCTCCCGCGAGATCCCGCCGTGCATGGCCATGGGCCAGGCGGCCGGCATCGCCGCCGCCACCGCCGTGGAGCAGAGCGTGCTCGTCCGGGACGTCGACCCGGCCGTCATCCAGCGCCGTATGCGTGAACAGGGCGCCGACCCCGGAGACGCCCCCTCCGAGAACGCCACCGTCACCCAGCACGAAGAGGTTGTGGCATGACCGCCGCAGTGCAGCCGTTGAGCGGCGTCACCGTCATCGACTTCACCCAGGTCTTCATGGGCCCGTCGTGCACCCAGATGCTCGGCGACTACGGCGCCGACGTGATCAAGGTGGAGCGGCCCGGCACCGGCGACATCTCCCGGACCTCGATCCCGGACCCGGCCCGCCTGGACAACCCCATCTTCCTGTCGATCAACCGCAACAAGCGGAGCATCGCCATCGACACCCGCACCGAGGAGGGCCGCCGAGCCGTTCAGGAACTGGTGCGCTCCGCCGACGTCGTGGTGAGCAACTTCCGGGCGGGGGTGATGGAGCGGCTCGGCCTCGGCTACGAGGCGCTACGCGCCGTCAACCCCAGGATCATCTGGGCCTCCGGCACCGGCTTCGGCACCGAGGGCCCGTACGCCCACAAGGGCGGGCAGGACGCCATCGCCCAGGCGTACAGCGGAGTGATGTGGCGCCGGGTGTCCGAGGACGACCCGGTCGCCCTCTACCCGACCACACTCTGCGACTACACCACCGGGATGCACCTGCTCCAAGGCGTCCTGCTGGCCCTGCTGCACCGCGACCGCACCGGCGAGGGGCAGAAGGTCGAGGTGTCGATGTACGACTCGATGCTCCATATGCAGATGCAAGAGGCCTGCCAGCAACTGAACCGCGGCTCCGAGATCAACTGGGCCGCGATGCCGCTCACCGGCGTGTTCCGTACCACCGACGGTGCGCTGATCATGGTCGGCGGTTTCAAGGCCGACCCGCTGCACCACATCAGCCGCGCCCTCGAGCTCGACGAGGACCTGGGCGAGCGCCCCGAGTTCGCCACCCTCGACCTTCAGTTCGCGCACCGTCCCGAACTGCAGCGGATCTTCGCCGAGGCGGTGGCCGGCAACACCACCGACTACTGGGTCAAGCGGCTCGAGGCGGAGGACATCCTCTGCGCCCCGGTGCGGAGTCTCGAGCAGACCCTCGACGACGAGCAGACCGCGGTCAACAAGATGATCGTCGAAATGGACCACCCGGTCGCCGGCCGGATCCGCGCCCTCAACGCACCGCTCCACCTCTCCGCCGCCCCCGCCGAGGTCCGCCGGGTCCCGCCGCGGCTCGGCGAGCACGGCGCCGAGGTGCTGGGCGAGCTCGGCTACACCGCCGAGCAGATCGAACTGCTCCGCGAGAAGGGGGTACTGCGATGACCGACGAGGTCCGCTACCTACGGGACGGGCACATCGCACGGGTCACCATCGACCGCCCCGCCGTGCTGAACGCGGTCGACGTCAAGACCAACACCCGGCTCAACGAGATCTGGACCGAGATCGAGACCGACCCCGAGGTCCGGGTGGTCGTCGTCACCGGCGCCGGGGAGCGTTCGTTCTGCGTGGGCGCCGACATGTCCGCCGACGCGGTGGAGAAGACCGGCCTCGAGTACTGGGCCGGCCTCGACCCCAACGGCTTCGGTGGGCTGAGCCTGCGCACCAGCCTGGACGTCCCGGTGATCGCCCGGGTCAACGGCTACGCCCTCGGCGGCGGCATGGAGATGGTCCTCGGCTGCGACATCGTCGTCGCCGCCGACCACGCCCGGTTCGGCCTCACCGAGCCCCGGGTCGGCCGGATCCCGCTGGACGGCGGGGTCTTCCAGCTGGTCCGCCGGCTCCCGCACACCCAGGCCATGGGGCTGCTGCTCACCGGCCGCCGCGCCTCCGCCGCCGAACTGCAGCGGATGGGCCTGGTCAACGAGGTGGTCCCGGCGCATCAGTTGGACGAGGCCGTCGACCGCTGGGTCGCCGACATCCTCGCCTGCGCCCCCACCTCGCTGCGCGCCATCAAGCAGATGGTCCAGCGCGGGGCCGGGCTCTCCCCGCAGGATGCCCACAAGCTGCGTACTCCGGCGCTGATGGCGGCGCTGGACAGCGAGGACGCCAAGGAGGGCGTGCTCGCCTTCCAGCAGAAGCGGTCGCCTGTCTGGCCCGGACGATGAGGGGAGCCCACTGATGCCCGAAAAGCTCGCACCCGGTGTGTGGGGCGTGGTCGCCACGCCCTTCCTCGGCTCCGCCTTCGAGGTGGACGAGCCAAGCCTGGCACGGCTGGTGGAGCACTACGAGCGAATCGGAACCACCGGTCTGACCGTGCTCGGAGTCTTCGGCGAAGCCGCCCGGCTCTCCGCGGAGGAGCGCCGCACCGTGCTCGAGGCGGTCGTCGACACCGTCGGCCTGCCGCTGGTCGTCGGGGTCACCGGACTCGCCACCGCACCGGTACTGGAGGAGGCCGAGCTGGTCCGCGACGCGGTCGGGGACCGCCTCGCCGGACTCATGGTGCAGGTCAACTCGCCCGATCCGCAGGTTGTCGCGGCTCACCTCAACGCCGTGCACGACGCCACCGGCGCCGGGATCGTGGTCCAGGACTACCCGGAGACCAGCAAGGTCGCCATCCGGTCCGCCGACCTCGTCCGCGCCGTCCGCGCGGTCCCCTCGGCGGTCGCGGTGAAGGCCGAGGCCCCGCCCACTCCCGCGGCCGTCGCCAGGCTCACCGCCGAACTGGAGGTCCCGGTCTTCGGCGGCCTGGGCGGTCTGGGCCTGCTCGACGAGCTGGCTGCCGGCGCCGCTGGGGCGATGACCGGCTTCTCCTGCCCCGAGGGCCTGATCGCCTGTGTCGAGGCCTGGCGCAACGGCGGCTATGACGCGGCCCGGGAGGCCTACCTGCCGTACCTGCCGCTGGTCAATTTCGAGGCGCAGGCCGGGATCGCTCTGGCACTGCGCAAGGAGGCCATCCGGCGGCGCGGTCTGATCATGGACTCGGGCGTCCGGCCGCCGGCCGCGCAGCTGCCCGAG
This sequence comes from Streptomyces sp. NPDC046900, assembly GCF_040644975.1. Taxonomy (NCBI): domain Bacteria; kingdom Bacillati; phylum Actinomycetota; class Actinomycetes; order Kitasatosporales; family Streptomycetaceae; genus Streptomyces; species Streptomyces sp. NPDC046900. The sequence continues at coordinate 214,398 of NZ_JBEYXD010000006.1, forward strand.
GCCCTGGTCTCCCAACTGGAGCGGCACCTCGCCGCGCTGCCCAAGGGGGTGCACTGATGGACCTCGGCATCGGCGGCCGGGTCGCCGTGGTCGCCGCCTCCACCGGCGGCCTGGGCCGCGCGGTCGCCGAGGCGCTGGCCGCCGAAGGTGCCTCGGTCGTGGTGGCCGGGCGGCGCGGAGACCTCGCCAAGGAGATCGCCGCCGGGCTGCCGGACGCGGTCGGCGTCCAGGTCGACCTCACCGCCCCGGACGGCCCGCGGACGCTGGTCGAGGCGGCCCGCGAAGCCTACGGCGACCCCGACATCCTGGTCCTCAACGGACCCGGCCCGCGGCCCGGCACCGCCGCCGGCCTGGACATCGGCGACCTCGCCTCCGCCGTGGACTCGCTGCTGCTGGCCCAGCAGCGGCTGGTGGCCCTGACCCTGGAGCCGATGCGCCGTCGCGGCTGGGGCCGCATCCTGGCCATCGGCTCCAGCGGGATCGCCGAACCGCTGCCCGGGCTGGTCTTCTCCAACACCGGACGGGCCGCCCTCGCCGCCTACTTGAAGACTCTCGCCGCCGAGGTGGCGGCCGACGGCGTCACGGTCAACCTGCTGTTGCCCGGCCGGATCGCCACCGACCGGGTGGCGGCACTGGACGCCGCGCGGGCCGAACGCGAGCAGCGCACGGTCGCGGAGGTCGAGACCGCCTCGCAGGCCGCGATCCCCGCCGGACGGTACGGCACCCCCGCCGAGTTCGGCGCGGCCGCCGCCTTCCTCTGCGGCACCCCCGCCTCGTACGTCACCGGGACCGCGCTGCGCTGCGACGGTGGCCTGGTCCGCAGTCTGTGAACCCCCGACTTCCCAAGGAACCGCACCCATGAGCACTGTCCTGATCCCCAACCTGATCAGTGGCGTGGAGTTCACCGGCGACGGCCTCGAGCGGTACAACCCCGCCGACCCGGCCGAGTTGGTCGCCGTTGCCCCGGCGTCCGGGACCTAGGCCGTCGACGCCGCGGTGGCACCCGCCGCCGCGGCGCAGCCGGGATGGGCGGCGCTGCCCGCCCCGGCGCGCGGCGCGATCCTGCTGGACGCGGCCGAGATCCTCCGCGACCGCCACAAGGAGGCCGCCCGCGACCTGGCCCGGGAGGAGGGCAAGACACTGGCCGAGGCCCGCGGCGAGGTCCGGCGGGCCATCGACGTACTGCGTTTCTTCCAAGTCGGTCTATCTCGGCTGGGAGGGTTAGTGCCGCCACAGGCAGTGGTTGCCCTGTTGTGTCATGATGCACCGCCCGTGTGATCGCCCGGACGATCGCCGAGGCCGCCGCGCCACGCGAGAAGATCCGCCGACCATCCTGAACGGTCGCACCAACAGTGACCGTTCACGCTGGTCGGCGGATCTCTTCATCCATCTCCGCAGGTCGGCGATCCCCTGCGCGAGGGTGCGCACAGGGGCCTCGATGAGGTCTTGGGAGACCACCGCGCCGTACCGCTCGGTCTCGGCGTTCACCGAATCCGGCGTTGACCGAGCCTGTCGCGGAGTTCGGATCACCGCCGGCGGCGTCTACCGGGGCACCGGTGCGCTCATCCCGCACCGCAGACTGCCAGGCCAACACAACCTGAGTGCCGAGCAGATCGCGTATATCGCAGACGTATCGAAAATCGCATACGCCACCGCAACGGCTCTCCGTCTCCGATAGAGGCATGAACCACAACGCATCCCTGTCAGCGCCGCCCCGCCGCACGCGCAGGATCGTGCTCCTCAGCCTGGCGATCCTCGGTATGGCGGGCGCCGTGTCTGTCGTGCGGCGGCCGCTCATGATGTCCGCTCCGAGGTGCATGGCCGGGCGGTGGCACGGCTGCTTCGACACGTTCAACGGTGTGGTGCTCATGACGTTGGTCGCGTTGCCGTTGTCCGCGCTGGTGGTGTGGGCTCTGGCGCGCGTTCGGCGTGCTGCCGGCGTCACATCGGCGTGGCGGATGTCGCTGGCCGAGGTCGGCATGGTCCACGGGACGGTGCCGTTCGTGTGGTTGACCATGATGCCGGGCGGCGGGGCCGGCGTCGTCCCCGAGCGGGTGAGCCTGGTACCGCTGAGGGACCTGGTCACGATGGGGCCGCTCGGGATCGTCGGCAACCTGCTGGTCTTCGCGTCGCTGGGGTTCTTCGCCCCGATGCGGTTCGCGGCGCTGGCGTCCCTGCCACGAATCCTGGCGCTCGGGGCGGGCTGCTCGGTCCTGGTCGAAGCCGCACAGTACGTCCTACGGCTGGACCGGGTGTCCTCCGTGGACGACGTACTGGTGAACGCCACCGGCGCCGTGCTGGCCGCGCTGGCGTCGCGCCGCTGGTGGCGCACTGCGGCGCAAGCGCCGTCGGACCAGCCTCGGCCCGCGCCCGCACCGGCAGGCTGAGTCGCGTGTCCGGGTGTGCACACGTCCTTGCATACGTCGGCGATATGTTGCGCTGCTTAAGCTTCGGACATGCGCGTACTGATCGTGGAGGACGAGCCCTACCTGGCCGAGGCCGTCCGTGACGGTCTGCGTCTGGAGGCGATCGCCGCCGACATCGCCGGCGACGGCGACTCCGCCCTGGAACTGCTCAGCGTCAACTCCTACGACCTAGCGGTCCTCGACCGGGACATCCCCGGCCCCTCCGGCGACGAGGTCGCCCGACGCATCGTCGCCTCCGGCAGCGGCATCCCGATCCTCATGCTCACCGCCGCCGACCGGATCGACGACAAGGCTTCCGGGTTCGCGCTCGGCGCCGACGACTACCTCACCAAACCGTTCGAGCTGCGGGAACTCGTCCTGCGGCTGAGGGCGCTCGACCGCAGACGCGCGTACGCCCGGCCCCCGGTCCGCGAGATCGCGGGCCTGCGGCTCGACCCCTTCCGCCGGGAGGTCTTCCGCGACGGACGCCACGTCGCGCTCACCCGCAAACAGTTCGCCGTGCTCGAAGTCCTCGTCGCCGCCGAAGGCGGGGTCATCAGCGCCGAAGAGCTGCTGAGGCGAGCCTGGGACGAGAACGCCGACCCCTTCACCAACGCCGTCCGCATCACCGTCTCCGCGCTGCGCAAACGACTCGGCGAACCATGGATCATCGCCACGGTGCCGGGAGTCGGCTACCGCATCGACACCGGTCCCGACACCACCCGCCCCGGCCGTACGCATGCATAGACGTCCAGGGCTCAGCGCCCGACTGAAACTCACCCTCAGCTACGCCGGGTTCCTCGCCCTCGCCGGCGCCCTCCTGCTGGCCGTGGTGTGGATGTTCCTGCTGCGCTACGTACCCGACAACAGCCGGGGCCTGCTCGGGATCTCACCCAACCGCTACCTCCTTGTGCACACCTTCGCCCCCGCCGCGGCCGTGGCGATGCTCTTCCTGCTCGTGTTCGGCCTCGTCGGGGGATGGATCCTCGCCGGCCGGATGCTCGCACCGCTCACACAGATCACTGCCGCGGCACGGATGGCCGGGAACGGATCGCTGTCCCACCGGATCCGCATGAAGGGCCGCCAGGACGAATTCCGCGAACTCTCCGACGCGTTCGACTCGATGCTCGAACAACTCGAGTCCCACGTCGCCGAGCAGCAGAGGTTCGCCGCGAACGCCTCCCACGAACTGCGCACCCCGCTGGCCATCTCGCAGGCGCTCCTCGACATCGCCCGCAAGGACCCCAGGCGGGACCGGGGCGAACTCATCGAACGCCTGCGGGCTGTCAATACGCGCGCGATCGACCTCACCGAGGCACTCCTGCTGCTGAGCCGCAACGACCGCGGGAACTTCGCGCGCGAGAGCGTCGACCTCTCCCTCGTCGCCGAAGAGGCTGCCGAAACCCTGCTCCGCCTCGCCGAACAGCGCGGGATCACGCTCGACGTCACCGGCGGGGCGACACGGACCAGCGGCTCCGCGGAGCTCCTGCTGCGGATGGTGACGAACCTCGTCCAGAACGCCGTCATCCACAACCTTCCCGGCGGCGGCACCGTGACGGTCCACACCGAGGCGCACGGCGACACGAGCGTGCTGAGGGTCGCGAACACGGGACGTCGGCTCCCACCGGAACTGGTACCGACTCTCATCGAACCCTTCCAGCGCGGAACGGAACGCGTACGCACCGACGAACACGCAGGCGTCGGCCTCGGTCTGGCCATCGTGCACAGCATCGTCCGCGCCCACGACGGAACCCTCGACCTCGTGCCCCGCCCCACCGGCGGTCTCCTCGTCACGGTCCGGCTTCCCGGGACGCCCTAGGCACCGTCCCCGAGCGGGGCCCACTGGATCGATGAATGGAAGTCCGGTGCGGGCGAAGGTGACCCGTGGCAGCGATCGGTGGGCGTCATCTCCGAATGAGGTACTGATCGAGGGTGGCCAGGATGTCGTCGACGGGGCCGAAGCTGATCACGGCGGTTGTTCCACCCGCGATCTCGCCGCGCAGGGGGAAGAGGGCTTCGTGCGCTTGTGTGGCGAGTGATTCGTCGTGGAGCTGGATCGCTGTATGTGCGGTGACGGCCCAGAGCGCGTCATACAGGTGGTCAGCGGGGGGTCTGGGCAGGATGGCGGCGGCCTCGCGGGCCGCTGTGAGGTTGCCGCAGGCGAGGTCGAGGAGGGGCTGGACCCAGGGACGGTAGGGCCCCCAGTCCAGGGCGGGGTCCGTCGGCACGGGACGTTGGTGGCGCATGCGGAGGGAGAGGAGCGCGAGCGGGAAGATGCCGGCTTCCACCCCGGGCATGCCGGCGCCGGCGAGGTCGGTGGCCACGGTGCGATAGGCCTGAGCGACCTCGGCGGGGTCGTCCGAGCGTTCTGCGAGCTGCATGGCCCGGAAAGCGGCGGTGAGAACGTGAACGAGCGGGGTCTCGTGAACGGCGGCGAGCCGCTCGGCCGCCACGACGTGCCGTTGCGCGGTCTCGGTGTCGCCGCGGGCCGCGCAGACCTGGATCTTGATCAGATGGCCAAGGATCTCGAACATCGGGAGATCATGCCGCGTGGAGACATCGATGAGCTCGCCCGCGATCACGTCGCGTTCTCCGGTGCGCCCGGGGCGCTGGAATGACTGTACGAATCGGGCGTTGAGCGCGAGTACCAGCACGCTGGGGTCGTGAAGGTCCCGGGCAAAGTGCTCGGCTTCGGACGCCGCCTCGGCGGCCCAGCGGTCTCGGGTTCCGCGGTGCTCCAGCCCGATGGTGGCGAGGAGACGTGCTCGAAGCGCGGGTGGAGCCCCAGGTCCCAGTCGGTGCAGAGTGCGCCGAGTGGTCGCGACCAGGGCCTCGGACCGTCCGGGATCGTCGGCGCGCGTCCAGATGGTGGGGACGTCGTACGCCGCGATCACGCGGGCAGTGAGGCCAGGGTCTGCGGTCCGTTCTGCTTCCGCGGCTGCCGCGGCGCGTTGCTCTTGGGCAAGTACCAGGTTGGTGCCGCCTGTGACCGCGGCGGCCCGGGCGACCGTGCTCATCGAGCGCAGCCGGGTGTAGGTCCCCGTCGCTTCGGTGCGTGTGAGCAGGCGCAGCCGGTCCTCGTCCCGAGGCGCGGGCGTGAGGTGCGGAGCGTGCCGGAGGATGTCACGTTCGAGATGGTCGAGGCTGTCCGCCGATTCCAGTCCGAACCGATCCAGCAGCCTGGCTCGCGCGTCGCGCAGCGAGGCCAGCGCATCGACCTGGCGGCCTGCTTGGTAGAGAGCATGGGCCAGCAGAACCCAGGCGTGCTCCCGCCACGGGTGTGCGGTGGCGAACGCCTCCAGCTCCGGGACGAGGGGCGCGCCACGTCCGAGGTCGAGCATCGCTCGGGCGCGCAACTCGACGGCTTGACGGTGCAGTTCTGTCAGCCGGGCGCGCTCTGGCGTCAGCCAGGGCGAGGCGTCGAGGGCTGCGTACGGCTCGCCTCGCCACCACGACAACGCTTCGCCCAGCGCACGGGCAGCCTCGCCGCTGGGCCCGTCGTGCATGGCCCGGAGGGTGTCCTCGAACCGGTGGGCGTCGACGTGCGCCCGTGGGATCCGCAAGGCGTATCCGGTGCCGACGGTCTCGATGGTGTGCGACCGAGTGCGCGGAAGACGATCGGGTTCGAGGGCGCGGCGCAGCTCGGCGACGAAGGTGCGGACCGTTCCGGCCGCTGCCGGCGGGGGGTCCTCCCAGAGATCATCGACCAGCACCGGAAGCGGGACGACCCGGCCGTCGGCCGCGACCAGTCGTCCCAGAAGCTCGCGGCGACGCTGGCTGCCCACCGATACGGGGTGGCCCTCGGCATCCGTGACCTCGATCGGCCCGAGCACCTTCACGAGGATCTCCATGTCCTCATTGTCGTCGGCTTCGGGCCGCTGCTGATCCACTGCTAACCCGGCTCTCGGATCATCGCTGTCGTTCACGCATCCGTGCGTGAACGACAGCGACTCACGAGGCTGGAAGAAGGGGACGACAACGATGGGCATCAGCATTCCGGGGTTCGGGACCAGGTCGATCGGTGTGGCTGACGGCGTGGAGCTGAACGCGGCGGTCGGCGGAGAAGGACCGGCCGTTGTGCTGCTCCACGGCTTTCCCGAGACCCACCTGATGTGGCGGCGTGTCGCTCCCGTCCTGGCCGAGCAGCACACTGTGGTCTGCCCCGATCTTCGCGGTTATGGCGCCAGCAGCAAGCCGGAAGCGGTCGCCGAGGACACCTACTCGAAGCGGACGATGGCCGCAGACATCGTCGGCCTGGCCGACGCGCTCGGGTTCGACCAGTTCGCGCTGGTCGGGCACGATCGCGGTGCGCATGTTGCGTTCCGGGCCGGCCTTGATCACCCGAATCGGATCAGCCACCTCGGAATCCTGGACATCGTCCCCACTCTGGACACCTGGAACGTCCTCCACGGGGTCAGCGCGGCGGTGGCCTTCCACCTGTATCTGATGGCTCAGCCGCCCGGTCTGCCCGAGCAGATGATCGCGGGCAGCGCGGACGCGTTCTTCGGCCACTTCCTCGACGTCTGGTCCACGAGCTCCGACGCGATCCCGGCAGAGGTGCGCGCCGAGTACCTTCGCGCATGCCGGGACGCCGTTCCGTCGATCGTCGCCGACTATCGTGCCACCGCGACGGTCGACATCGAACATGACCAGGCCGACCTCGACGCCGGCAACCGGCTCACCATGCCGGTGACGGTCGTCCAGCAGGACTGGGGCCGGCAGCTGGGGTTCGACGCCACCGCGACCTGGCGGCCGTGGAGCACCGACCTGCAGCACTTCACCACCCAGGCGGGCCACTTCATGGCCGAGGCGGCTCCGGAGGACATCGCGACGCTGATCCTGAACCTGGTGAAGCGCTGATCGTCCCGGACGCGCCGGTATCGACGGCACTCACCGAAGGCGCGCAGATGGGACACCACGAGGCTGTGAAGATGCGTCAATCCTCAAACCGAACACGCCGGCCAACGTGCGCCGCTTCCTCAACGAAGACCAGCTATTGGTGCAGCCGGCGGTCCGGGAGAAGACCGGCCTGGCCCGCGACCCGCTCCGCTCTCTCCTGCATTCTCCCGACACCTTCAGGGATGATGCACTCCCCGACGTTCGTACCGCGTACTTCGCTGTCTTTGAAGCTCAGAGCGGCTCTACGCGGGGCGGCGCGCCATCGAGGATGGCGGCACAGCCGGGGGTTGGGGTGCCCGATGGCTTTCAGTTTCCAGCCGCCGCCACTGCACCCGTCGTGCAGCGACGGGAACCGGTGGCCTTCCGCGCCGATGCTGTACTCGTAGGCGAAAAAGACCAGGTCAAGCTCCCGGAGTACTGTGGGATACGCGGCGTTCTCTGCCGGCTGCAAGGAGCGAGGCATGATCCATTCAGCCGATATCCGTGAGTGGCGCAGCCGCGACGTGATCGATCCCCAGACCCACAAGATCGGCGCCGTTGAAGCGGTCTACCTGTAGGAAGGAAGTGGCTATCCATGTTGGCGCTCTTCCTGTTGCTGATTCTCGCGGCGGTCGCCCTGGGATTCATCGGCGTGCTGATGAAGGGACTGTTCTACCTCCTGATCATCGGCGTGGTGGTGTTCGTGGCCAACCTCCTGCTGATGGGCACGCACTGGTCCCGGCGATGGCACCACCACCACATCCGGTGATCGCCACGGCGGGGCCGTCGGTCTGCGTCGACCAGGTTGCCGGCCAGTGACCGCTTCAAGTGATCTTCTCGCTACCAGCGTGAGCATCCGCCAACTAGCGTCCAGCGGTCACATCGACAACGCCCGGATCTCAAGGCGGCCCCCCACTGCAAACAGAACAGATTTTCGAATCAGGGAGTACGCTGCCTTCTATGGCCACGCATCTCCAGGGCTCCCTGTTCGACCAGACCGATGACATCCGGCTCGGGCCGCTGGACGGGGTGCGGCGGACCATGCTCGGAGCCGGTGCGTGGATCGATCTGCTTCCGGGCTGGCTCGGCGGTGCGGACGCGCTGTTCGAGGAACTGGTCTCCACCGTGCCCTGGCACGCCGAGCGGCGGCAGATGTACGAGCAGATGGTGGACGTGCCGCGGCTGCTCTCGTACTACCGCGCGGGTGAGCCACTGCCGCATCCCGTCCTCGAAGAGGCGCGCACGGCACTGTCCGCGCACTACGCGGCCGAGCTCGGGGAATCCTTCGTCACGGCAGGGCTCTGCTACTACCGCGACGGACGCGACAGCGTGGCCTGGCACGGTGACCGGATCGGGCGCGGCGCGCGCGAGGACACCATGGTCGCCATCCTGTCCGTGGGCGCGCCCCGCGATCTGGCGCTGAGGCCGCGCGGTGGCGGCGAGACGATCAGGCGACCGCTCGGACACGGCGATCTGATCGTGATGGGTGGCTCCTGCCAGCGGACATGGGAGCACGCGATCCCGAAGAGCACCCGGGCCACGGGCCCCCGGATCAGCGTCCAGTTCCGCCCGCAGGGCGTGAGCTGAACCGGGTCAGGGGGTCAGCTGCACCTGTACGGCCGGCGCCCAGCGCTCGACGATGTCGTCGACGTCGGTGGCGCGCAGGTGGGTGCCACGCGCGATGCCGAACATCACGCCGAGGCCCAGCAGTGCGCCCAGTGCCAGTTCCGCGCGCAGACCCGCGTCGGGGCCGTCCAGACGCGCGGCGAGGCGATCGCTGACCTGTGTGCGGAAGTTGCCGCGCAGGATGTCACCCTGCTCGCCGTGCAGCGGGGCGAACACGATGCGCAGGAGCGGGTCGGCACCCTGCTCGGTCTGGCTCATCAGGACCTGGCGGACCATGTGCCGGCCGAGGTCCGCGAGCGGTGCGTCGAGCAGTGCCGCGGCGTCCGTCTCGAAGGACATGACCTGCGAGAAGAGCGTGTCCTTGTTGCCGAAGTACTTCAGGATCAGGGGCGCGCTGACACCGGCGCGGTCGGCGACCGCCTTGAGCGTGATGTCCGCATGAGCGTGCCGGGCGAGCAGGTACCGGGCGGCGCGGAGGATGGCGGCCCTGGTCGCCTCGGCATCACGGCGAGCCGGAGACCTGGGCGCCTCGGCCTCCCTGGGTACGGCAGGCACGGCCCCTGCCTCCGCACCTTCGCGGACCGACGCCGCCTCCCGGGCCGGCCCCGTGGGACGGCCCGGCCGAGCGGTGGCGCGTGTGGGGCTCACGGCGCTCACGCTCCTTCCAGTGCCTCGTCATGGGCCGGCGCGGCCTGCCGCCGGGGCCGGCGGATACCGCGGGCGGAACTCCCGCCGGGAATGGTGAGGGCGGCGGCGCAGGCCACCAGGGCGACCGTACCCGCCATCGCGAACGCCAGCAGATAGCCGTGCAGCGTGGGCACCGGGGTCCCCGCGACGGGTTCCGTGTGGTGGACCAGTACGGCGGCCACGGCGGCACTGCAGGTGGCCTGGCCGATGGTGCGCATCAGGACGTTGACCCCGTTCGCGGAGGCGGTCTGATCCGCGGGCACGGCGCGCAGGATCAGCGTGGGCAGCGCCGAATAGGCGAGCGTCGTGCCGGTCGCCACGATCGACGCGCCCACGATGATCATCCATAGGTCCCGGCTGTCCGCGATCCGTACGGCGTAGCCGCACGCGAGCACGGCCGCGCCCAGGGCGAGCGTGATCCGCGGACCACGGGCCGTGGAGATCCGGGCCGAGAGCGGCGAGAGGAGCAGCATGATCACACCGCCGGGGAGCAGACACAGGCCGCTTCCGACGATGGACAGCCCGAGACCGTAGCCGGTGGCCTTCGGGGCCTGCACGAGTTGTGCCGTCACCAGGGAGTTGGCGTAGAAGCCGAACCCGACGAGAAGGGCCGTGAGGTGGGGCAGCGCGACCCGCGGGCGGGACGCCAGCCGCAGATCGACGAGAGGCCGCTCGGCGCGCAACTGCTGCAGGGACCATGTCGCCAGGATCAGGACGCTGGCCGCGAACAGAGCCACGATGCGGGGACCGTCCCAGCCCCACTGGCCGCCCTCCGACACCGCCAGCAGCAGACAGCAGAGCCCGGCGGCGAGACCCAGTGCGCCGAGCACGTCGAACCGCCCGGGGGCGCGCACCGGTGACTCGGGCACCGCCCACCAGGCGAGGACGAGGCCGACGGCCCCGAGACCGCTGGTCACCCAGAACATCGCGTGCCAGTTCACGTACTGGATGACGAGCGCGGCCAGCGGCAGTCCGAGCGCCGCGCCGATGCCGACGGTGGAACTCATGAGCGCCACTGCGGATCCGGTACGAGCGGGCGGCAGTTCGTCGCGCAGGATGCTGATGGAGAGCGGGACGACCGCGGCCGCCGCGCCCTGCAGCGCTCGCGCTGTGATGAGCACCCCGATGTCGGAGGAGAGCGCGCACAGCACGGAGCCCACCGTCATCAGCCCGAGGGCGGTCACCAGTACGCGCCGCTTGCCGTACATGTCGCCCGCGCGCCCGAGGACCGGGGTGAGCACGGCACCGGACAGCAGGGTGGCGGTCACCATCCAGGAGACCGTGCCCGCCGATGCGCCGGTGAGCCGCGGCAGGTCGGGCAGCAGGGGGACGACGACCGTCTGCATGACGGCCATGAGAATGCCGCCGAAGGCCAGCACCGGAACGGTCAACCGACCGCGCACTCCCGTCGCTCCGCCCGGTTCGCGGAGGGCGGGAGATCGGTCGGAGGGGGCGGGTATCGGGGGCATGGCTCTCCGCGCTGTGCTGGAAAATCGAGGTGAATGGCTATTCACCTTATCCGGTGAATAGCCATTCACCCAGCGGCTCCCACCGGGCCCCGACCTGGACCGCACCCGCCGCCGTCAACTTCGCCTGGCTCGCACCGCCCCCGCCCTGACCCCCCGGCCACCAACCGTCACCCGCACCCGGACCACCCGGTCGCCGTCGTCCTGCTCCGGGGCCCCATGCGGCAGTTCACGTCACATCGCGGACGTGAGCGCCGTCACCCGTGCGCCGCTCGCTGCGAAAGAACCGCCTCGGCACCCCCGCGACAGAGGCGGAATTTCCCCTTCCGAGCGATCCGCGGCGCACCTCAACGGCAAGATCATATTGGTTCAACCTTGCACAGCATGTGGGCAATTGTCCTGATCGCAGCCAACCGGTTTCCCGCGATTTCCCGGCCCGTCCGGTCGGCGGATAGGCAGGACACGTCGTCAACCCCCCGCTCCTCAGGAGGACTTCGTATGCCCCGACTGACCCGCCGCCGCGCCCTCACCGCCGGTGCCGCCGTCGCCGCGACCGGCGGCCTCACGGCTCAGGCCGCCTCGGCCTCCGCCCCCGCGCACCCGTCCCCCGCAGCCGTCGCCGGCCACGACCACGGCGGCCCCGAGGCCTTCGACGAGGTGTACCTGGGGCGCCGGATACAGGGCCGCCCGGCGATGGGCAGCCACCACCACGGCTCCGGGTACGGCGTGTTCATCGACGGGGTCGAGCTGCATGTGATGCGCAACGCGGACGGAAGCTGGATCAGCGTCGTCAGCCACTACGCCCCCGTGCCGAGCCCCCGCGCTGCCGCTCGCGCCGCCGTCGTTGAGCTGCAGGGCGCCCCGCTCGTTCCGTTCAACTGACCGTCCACGCACAGGATTCCCGGAGTCTCCCGCACATGACCGTACGCAAGAACCAGGCGAACCTCACGGCCGACGAGAAGCGGCGGCTGGTCGCCGCGTTCGTGGAGCTCAAGCGCACCGGCCGCTATGACGCCTTCGTCACGACCCACAACGCCTTCATCATGGGCGACACCGACAGCGGTGAGCGGACGGGGCACCGCTCGCCCTCGTTCCTTCCGTGGCACCGCAGATTCCTGCTCGAGTTCGAGCAGGCACTGCAGTCGGTGGACGCTTCGGTCGCGCTGCCCTACTGGGACTGGACGAGCGACAGATCGCCGCGTTCCTCGCTGTGGGCACCGGACTTCCTCGGCGGCACCGGACGCGGCCTCGACGGCCGGGTGATGGACGGACCCTTCGCCGCGGCCACCGGCAGCTGGCCGGTCAATGTGCGCGTGGACGGCCGCACCTATCTCCGGCGCGCGCTCGGCAGCGGTACCCGCGACCTGCCGACCCGGGCCGAGGTCGACTCGGTGCTCGCCATGGCCACCTACGACATGGCCCCCTGGAACAGCGCCTCGGACGGCTTCCGCAACCATCTGGAGGGGTGGCGCGGCGTCAACCTGCACAACCGCGTCCATGTGTGGGTGGGCGGGCAGATGGCCACCGGGGTCTCCCCCAACGACCCGGTCTTCTGGCTGCACCACGCCTTCGTCGACAAACTGTGGGCCGAGTGGCAGCGCCGCCACGCCGGCTCCGGGTATCTGCCGCTGAGCGGAACCCCGGACGTGGTCGACCTCAGGGAGACCATGAAGCCGTGGAACGACGTACGCCCGGTGGACCTGCTGGACCACACGGCGCACTACACGTTCGACACGGACTGACTCCGTGGTGCGTGCCGGCGCTCAGTGCGGGGCCGGTGCCCAGGGTCCGACGCCGCCGATGCGCTCGACGGAGTAGCGCACGATGTAGCCGGGGCCCTTCGGCGCCGGGAATTCCGAGTCCGGGGAGACATACACCTTGGCCAGGCGGTCGAGCAGGTCCCAGGTGGCGTCGCTCGGCTCCACGGCGGCCCGTGCCCGCAGCACGGCGTACTCGTTCAGGAAGGCGCCGGGCACCCGCGGCCCGTCGAAGGACAGCACCACCCGCGGGTCCCGCTCGATGTTGCGCAGCTTCACGTGCCGCGCCATATGACCGCTGACGACGTCGTCGCCGTCCAGCCCGATCCAGATCACGGTCACCTGCGGGCTTCCGTCCGGGTTGATGGTGCTCAGATGGGCCATGGGGCCCGACTCGATGAGCTCTCGCAATTCCCGGGGCAGCCGGCTGTTCTGGTTCGTCATGCTCGTTCAACGGCCGCGCGGCGGGGCGGACACGCGTGCGGGCGGCCGGCCGAGGCGGCGTCCCCCGAAAGGCAGACACCTGGTGCGGCGACGAGGTCGCACGCGTGAGCTGACGGAGCGGCGGCGGGTGGGCGGCGACGGCCGTGACCGAACCCCTTGGGGCGGCTCCGGTCGTCAGTCCTCGCCTGCCGTGCGGCACTCCGGGTGGCCCCAGCCCTGTGCGTTCTTGGCGATGGGCTCGCCCGCCGCGTAGGGGCGGCCGCAGAGGCAGCGGCCGGGGAACTTCGCCTTGATGGTGCGGCTGGAGGAGCGCTTCTTCGCGGGTGCGGAGCGCCGGGCCGGCCCGGAGGCGGCGCCCGGTTCCGATGACGGCGGGGGCTCCACGGAGCCGTACTCGCTGCCCGCCGGTTCCTGGACACTGGCCGCCTGGCTGGCGGCGCGGTCCGCGAAGTCGTTGAGGGGGTCCCCGCCCACCTGGTGGGCGGGGACGTAGCGGAACTCGACCTCACGGCCGTCGAGCAGCGCGTCGATGCGCATGACCAGGTCCTGGTTGGCCACGGGCTTGCCGGCGGCGGTCTTCCAGCCGTTGCGCTTCCAGCCCGGCAACCAGGTCGTGACGGCCTTCATCGCGTACTGGGAGTCCATACGGATCTCCAGCGCGACCTGCGGGTCGACCGCCGTCAACAGCCGCTCGAGCGCGGTGAGTTCCGCGACGTTGTTGGTCGCCCTGCCCAGCGGGCCGGCCTCCCAGCGGCTCGGGATCTCGTCCTTCTCGGCGACGACCCAGGCCCATCCGGCAGGTCCGGGGTTTCCTTTCGAAGCCCCGTCGCAGGCGGCCACAACACGTTCAGGCATGTCCCCGATCATGCCACGCTCCGAGGACCGCTCCGGTCCGGGGCCGAAAGCCGCCCGGCCGAGGAGGAGCGGTCCTCAGGAGACCTCGCTCATGTCCGGCATCCTGCCCTGCGTCGTGGTGACGTCGATGACCGAGAAGTCGGCGCCCTGGGGGTCGGTCAGCGCGGCGAAGCGGCCGAAGGGGCTGTCCATCGGGCCGAACCGCAGGACCGCTCCGTTCTTCGTGGCCCGCTCGACGGCCGCATCGCAGTTCTCGACGGTGAAGTACACATTGACGTACGACGGGACCTCGGGCGGGAAGTCCTCCGTCATCTTCATCCGGCCGAGCACCGGACCGCCGTCGAGTTCGAAGACGATGAAGTCGATCGCCTCGTCCTCGATCCGCTTGGCGCGATAGGGGAAGACGGCCGGGAAGAACGCGTCCGACTTCTCCGGCTCGCGGGTGAACACCTCGGCCCAGCAGTAGGCACCGGGCACGGCGGTCGCCTCGAAGCCCTCGTGGGTGCCGGCCTGCCAGACACCGAAGACGGCACCGCTCGGGTCGCGGGCCAGGGCCAGGGCCATGGTGCCGAAGTCCCCGACCTGCATCGGCTCCATCAGCACCTCGCCACCGTTGTCGCGGATGTTCCGTGCGGTCGCGGCGGCGTCGGGAGAGGCGAGGTACAGGCACCAGGCGGACTGGCCCTCCTGCCCGGGCATGGGCGGCACCACGGCGGCGACCGCCTTGCCGTCGGCGTAGGCCTGCTTGTAGTTGCCGTACTCGGACGTGGCCTCGCCGAACGTCCAGCCGAGGACGTCACCGCAGAAGTTCTTGGCCCCTTGGAAATCGCTGAACATGGCGTCGGCCCAGCAGGGCGTGCCCTCGGGTTGTACCGCCATGACGCCGGCCTTCCCGCTCGACGGCTGGTTTCCGCTCCTCACGCCAGCCACGCCCGGGCCGCGCCGCGCGCCGGACGGCGGTCCCGCCCGACACTGGAACGAGGACGGTCTTGGACGGGATGGGGCACAAACGATGCGCGCATGGGTGGTGGACCGGCCGGGCCCCGTCGAACGGAAGCCGCTGCGGTTCGTGGAGCGGCCGGTTCCGGTGCCGGCCGCCGACGAGCTGCTCGTGCACGTGCGGGCCTGCGGCGTGTGCCGTACGGATCTGCACGTGACCGAGGGCGACCTGCCGGTACGGCGACCCGGGGTGACTCCCGGGCACGAGGTGGTGGGCGAGGTGGCCGCGCTCGGGGCGGAGGCCGGCGGCTGGGCCGTCGGCGACCGGGTGGGGGCGGCGTGGCTCCGCCGTACGGACGGCACCTGCAAGTACTGCCGAAGGGGGTCGGAGAACCTGTGCCCGGACTCCGAGTACACCGGCTGGACCGCCGACGGCGGATACGCCGAGTACACGACCGTGCCGGCCGCCTTCGCCTACCGGTTGCCCGCGGGCGTGGACGACGTCGCCCTCGCTCCGCTCCTGTGCGCGGGCATCATCGGTTACCGGGCGCTGCTGCGGACGTCGCTGCCGGAGGGCGGGCGCCTCGGACTGTACGGGTTCGGCGGCAGCGCGCACCTGTGCGCCCAGGTCGCCCTGGCGCAGGGTGCGACCGTGCACGTCCTGACCCGGGACGAGGCCTCCCGGCGGCTCGCCCTCGGCCTCGGGTGCGCGTCGGCGGCCGGCGCCCAGGACGTGCCCCCGGAGCCGCTCGACGGTGCGATCCTGTTCGCGCCGGTCGGTGATCTCGTACCGGTGGCGCTGCGGGCGCTCGACCGCGGCGGAGTGCTGGCGCTCGCGGGCATCCATCTGACCGACGTCCCGGTGCTGCACTACGAGAGCGAGCTGTTCTACGAGAAGGAGCTGCGCAGCGTCACGTCGAACACCCGCCAGGACGGCCGGGAGTTCCTGGAACTCGCGGCCAGGTACGGTGTGCGGGCGACGACGCACCCGTATCCACTGTCCGAGGCCCAGCGCGCCCTGCAGGACCTGAAGGCAGGGCGATTCGACGGGGCGGCCGTGCTGGTGAATGATCTCTGAGCGGCCGGTGCCGCGCGGGGTGCGGGCCGGTCCGCCACGTGCGTGGATGGACTCGGAGAGGTGTTGTCGCGGAGGTGCGCTGTGGGCGGTGAGCACACTGCAGACCCCCCGTACGGCGTCGACGACGCCCTGGAGTCGATCGGCACGACGCTCGACGAACGGGTCACCTGCGAGGAGCTCGCCGGCTATGTGTGCGGCCGGGTGTGCGACGCGGCCGCGGTGGACCTGCTGCCCGAGAACGCCCCCTGCTCGCCGCCCCCCGACGACCCGGGTCTGGAGCGGATGGCGACGGCCGGCCGGACCGAGCTGCTGGAGGCGTGGGGCGTAGAAGGCGCTCGTCCGCTGTCGATGAGGGCGCTGGACGAAAGGCGTCCGGTCACCGACTCGCCGATGGACCTCTCGGGATGTGGGGCGCGCCAGGCCGTGGCTGTTCCACTGGTGGGGCAGGGGCAGCAGTACGGGGCGCTGCTGGCCGTGCGCAACGACCCGCCGTTCTCGGACCGGGACATCGCCGTCGCAGGCTTCGCGGCCCGGCTGGCGGCCGTGCACCTGGGGCACGCGCGCCGGTACACGTCCATGCGCGGCACGGTGTTCCGGCTGCAGCGGGCTCTGCTGTCCGAGCCCGGGCGGCCCCATCCCAACCTGGATCTGGCCACGCGGTATCTGCCCGCGGGCGGCGGAACGCTGGTGGGCGGGGACTGGTTCGAGACGGTACGGCTGCACTTCGGGCGGACCCTGCTGGTGCTGGGCGACGTCATGGGGCACGGGCTGGACGCGGCGGTGGACATGAACGCCTACCGGTCGATGCTGCGCTACATCGCCTCCACCGACCTGCCCCCGCATCGCGTACTGCGGCGGCTGGACGCTGCGGTCGCCGAGGACGGCAGCCGCCGTCCGGCCACCTGTCTGCTCGTCCAGGTGGACCCGGCGCGCGGCACGGCGTCACTGACCAGTGCCGGGCATCTGCCGCCGGCCCTCTTCAGCGCGGACGGCACCGGGGAGCTGCTGGACGTACCCGTCGGGCCACCGCTCGGAACGGGGATCGGCGGCTACGAGCTCACCACCCGGACGCTCGCGCCCGGGGACATGCTGCTGCTGTTCACCGACGGTCTCGTCGAGCGGCGTGAGGAGGACATCGACGTCTCCTTGGCCCGGCTCGCCGGGCTGCGGCTGCGGCCGGGCGCGAGCGTGGAGGAGTCCCTCGCCGACGTCCTGGAGCACCTCGACGCCGGCCACGCGGAGGACGACGTGGCCGTCCTGGCCGCCCGCATCCGCCGCCGCCCGGAAGTATGAGGCGCCGCGGGCCGGCCTGACTCAGCTCGTGGGCAGGTGCAGCAGACGGGCGATGGTGCGCAGGACACCAAGCTCCGTGTTGGACGGCGCCATGTAGCGGGCCCGACGCAGTACGTCCGGGTGGGCGTTGGTCATGGCGAAGGACCAGTCGGCCGCGTCGAGCATCTCGAGGTCGTTCAGATAGTCCCCGAACACCACTGTCTGGGCGGGTGTGATGCCCAGTTCCCGCTGGAGCATGCGCAGGGCGGCACCCTTGTTCGCGGTGGGGTTCATGACGTCGACCCAGTGCTCGCCCGAGACGACGACCTGGTGGGTCGACGTGAACGGCGCCAGCGCGGGAGCGGTCGTCCTCTCCACGGGCCCGAAGTCGTAGAGGGCCACCTTGAGGAACTGGTCGTCCACGGTGGTGAGGTCCTCCACCGTGCGCAGCAGGGTGTAGTACTTACTCGCCTCGGCAACGAAGGCCTCGTCGCTCCGCTCGACGTAGGCGGACTTCTTGCCGCACAGGACCGCCCCGACGTCCACTCCGTCGGCCGCGAGCCGCCTCGTGGTCCCGACGATGCGGGCGGCCACAGCGGCGTCCAGGGGATCGGAGCTGAGCTCCACGCCGTCGCGCACCACATAGGTGCCGTTCTCGGCGACGAAGACCATGCCGTCGGCCGCCTCGGCGAACTGCCGGGCCAGCGTGGCGTACTGGCGGCCGCTGGCGGGGCTGAACAGCACTCCGCGGCGACGCAGTTCCGTAAGGAGCGGCCAGAGTCCCCCGGGTATCCCTCCGGTGCTGTCGAGCAGGGTGCCGTCCATGTCGGTGACGACCAGCCGGATGTCCACCGGTCCGCTCGGGAGCTCGGGGGCGGTCGGGAGGCACGAGGGCGTGGCGGACATGTCCTGCTTTCTGTCTCGGGCAGCGGTGAAAGTCTCTTCGGCGGGTCGGCGCGGTACGGGTCCGGTCAGTCGTCCTGGGCGCGGGTACGCGGATCGCCGTGGGCGCGGCGCAGTTCGCGGACCGCAGCCGTGCTCGGCAGGGCGGTGCAGGCGAACGCTCGGCGGATGTCCATCTCACCTCTTGCCATCGGGTCTCCCGGAGTCGGCGCCGACGCCTCGTCGCCGGCCCCATCGTAAGGGCCACTCCCCTCCCCGACCCGTGGCCGGGTACCCGCTGACCTCGGCCGAGGCCCGGTCTCCGGCAGGGACGTACACGGCGGCGCCCGGACATGACCGTGCCCCGGCTCTTCGGCCGGGGCGACGGATCCGCCGTATACGACTCGGGGTGCCGCGCGGTGGGGCGCGGGTCCGGATACCTCATTCGGGAGCCGGCCGGACGGCCCCACTCCGTCCGGCCGGTCCCGCTGCGAGATCGTGTGGTTCACCGCGTCAGGGCTTGCACTCCCCAGTTACAAGCTCTGTTCAGACGTTCGCGGCAACCCCGCGACCCGCGTCCTCAGAACGCGAAGAGGGCAGTCCCGTAGGACCTCTTCACGCACTCGTTGGCGAAGGTGCGTTCGTAGTCGACGCGCTTGCCCTGCCAGACGCCCTGCACGGTGACCACCACTGGGTCGTACTGCTTGGTACACAAGGCGCCGTCCCTGATCGACAACGCATCGAAGTCCCCGCCGGCCGCGCTGAGTTCGGCGCAGGCGTCGACGCTGTCCGGGTGGCTGCCGGAGGGGCTCGGGGCACAGCTCAGCGTGACGGCACGCTGGGGTGTGGCGAGAGTGGC
The DNA here is from genome assembly GCF_040644975.1 of Streptomyces sp. NPDC046900. Taxonomy (NCBI): domain Bacteria; kingdom Bacillati; phylum Actinomycetota; class Actinomycetes; order Kitasatosporales; family Streptomycetaceae; genus Streptomyces; species Streptomyces sp. NPDC046900. Next base: position 233,546 of record NZ_JBEYXD010000006.1, read on the forward strand.
GCTCTCGCCGTGACCCGTGGTCAGGACGAGCGCCGAGGGGGCGTACAGGGAGGCAGGGGCGTTCGGGGCGGCGACGGCGGACCCGGTGAGGGGGGCGCAGACGGCGGTGGCCGTCAGGGTGAGGGTCGCTGCCCAGCGCGCGGTGTTCGGCATTGTGTGCATCCTTCCGCTCGTGTGGAGTCACGGCACACTCCGGTCGCACGGGGCTCCGGAGCCGGCCGGGACGGGTGCCGGTTCGGCGTGCCGGAGTCTGCCGAGTCCTCACGGGAATCTCACATCGACCCCCCTCGTTTCAGTAACTTTTAGTGTTGAAGCAGTGGCGTGAAGTCACGGAATTCGAACGAACGGGCCCCGCAACCATGGGGCCGCGGGCCGTCGACGGCAGCCCGCTGGCCGGATTGCCACGGCTCTGCAATCGGCCTGAAACATTCCGCTTCCCCGCCGCAGCAAGCGCTGTCTTCAGCTCCTGGCAAACGCACCCCGCCCGCTCTTGCTTTTGTGCCAGACCGGAGTAATCGTCATTACATGATTACGACGGAGCAACGAGAACAACTGCGCGGCTGGTTCGCCGGCCGTCTGCCCGACGACCTGTTCGAGAAGCTGGTCGAGGTCACCGTCGACCGCGAGGAGATCACCGTCGTCGGCCGTATCCCGGAGCCGCGGCTCGCTGCCCAGGCATCCCCCGCCGAGCGGGACGCGGCCGTCCGGGCCCGGATCCAGGAGTTCCGCGAGCGCACCCGCGAGGACCGCGTCGAGGTGGCGCGCGAGGCGGAGCACCGGTTCCGCAAGAAGGTTTCCTGGGGCGTGGAGTGCGGCGGCGAGCGGGCGCTGTTCACCCATGTCGCGGCGCCCGTGATGACGCGGCTGCGCCAGCCCGAGCGTCAGGTTCTGGACACGCTCATCGCGGGCGGCGTGGCGCGCAGCCGCAGCGACGCCCTCGCGTGGTGTGTGCGCCTCGTGCAGAAGCACACCGACGACTGGCTCACGGAGCTGCGGGAGTCGCTGGAGCATGTGCAGCGGGTCCGGGCCCAGGGACCGGACAGCGGGGAGGGCCAGGGAACGGACATCGGCGAGAACCGGCAACCCGACGGCACCGAGGCCGAGGACAGCACGGCCGAGGGGCAGTGAGCCCGTCACGGCCCCGACGACTGCTGCCGGTCACCGTGAGGCGTGGCCGCCCCGGCCTCCCGCCATCTCGTGCGCGGTCCCGGCCGTGCGGGACGGGGGCGGGCCGGTGACGGCCACGCGGGCGGCGCGCAGCAGCCGGCCGCCCACCCGGTAGCCGGAGGCCAGGATCTCGGTGCAGGTGAGGCCTTCGGCTTCCGGGGAGACGACATGCGTCACGGCCTCGTGCCACTCGGGATCGAAGGCCTCGCCCTCCTCCCCGAACGCCTCCAGGCCCAGAGAGCCCAGCTGAGCCTGAAGGACGTCGGCGACGGCCTTCAGACCCGGCGTCAAGGCTTCCTGCCGCCGGGCGCCCTCGACGGCGTCCAGCACGGGCAGCAGCGCCCGCAACACGTTCTCCGTGGCGATCTCCCGCACCGCCATGCGGTCGCGTCGCACCTGCTTGCGGTAGTTGTCGTACTCGGCCTTCACCCGTTGCAGGTCGGCAGTGCGCTCGTCCAGAAGACGCCGCAACTCCGCGCTCTGCGGCCCGCTCGGGTTCATGGTCAGCCCGCCTGCGAGGTGTTGTCGTCGTCCACGATCTCGGCGTCCACGACATCGTCGTCGGCCCGGCCGCCGCCCGCCGTGCCCTGTTCGGCCGCTGTGCCGCCCTCGGGTCGCGCCTGCTCGTACAGGGCGCTGCCGATCTTCTGTGCAGCGGCGGCGGCCTTGTCCATGGTCCGCCGGATCTCCGCGCCGTCCTCGCCCTTGAGGGCCTCCTTCAGTTCGGCGATGGCGCTCTCCGTCTCGCTCCGGGCGTCGGCGGGAATCCTGTCCCCGTTCTCCCTGATGAGCTTCTCGGTCTGGTACACGAGTTGTTCGGCCTGGTTGCGGCTCTCGGCGGCCTCGCGCCGCTTGCGGTCCTCCTCCGCGTGCTGCTCGGCCTCCCGCACCATGCGGTCGATGTCGTTCTTCGGCAGCGCGGAACCGCCGGTGACCGTCATCTTCTGTTCCTTGCCGGTGCCGAGGTCCTTCGCCGCGACGTGCATGATGCCGTTGGCGTCGATGTCGAAGGACACCTCGATCTGCGGGATGCCACGGGGCGCCGGGGGCAGACCTGTCAGCTCGAACATGCCGAGCTTCTTGTTGTACGCCGCGATCTCGCGCTCGCCCTGGAAGACCTGGATCTGCACGGACGGCTGGTTGTCCTCAGCCGTGGTGAAGATCTCGGACCGCTTGGTCGGGATCGTGGTGTTGCGCTCGATGAGCTTGGTCATGATGCCGCCCTTGGTCTCGATACCGAGGGACAGCGGGGTCACGTCGAGCAGCAGGACGTCCTTGACCTCGCCCTTGAGGACACCGGCCTGGAGGGAGGCGCCGACGGCCACCACCTCGTCCGGGTTGACGCCCTTGTGGGGCTCCTTGCCGGTCAGCTCCCGGACCAGGTCCGTCACCGCAGGCATCCGGGTCGAACCACCGACGAGGATGACGTGGTCGATGCTGGACACCTTGATGCCGGCGTCCTTGATCGCCTGGCGGAACGGCTCCTTCGTACGCTCGAGCAGGTCGGCCGTCAGCTGCTGGAACTGGGCGCGAGTGAGCTTCTCGTCCAGGTGCAGCGGGCCCTCGGACGAGGCCGTGATGTAGGGCAGGTTGATGGTCGTCTCGGACGAGCTCGACAGCTCGATCTTGGCCCGTTCCGAGGCCTCGCGCAGTCGTTGCACGGCCATCTTGTCCTTCGACAGGTCGACGCCGTACGCGTTCTTGAACTGCTGGACCAGGTGGTCGACGACCCGCTGGTCCCAGTCGTCGCCGCCCAGATGCGTGTCGCCGTTGGTGGCCTTGACCTCGATGACACCCTCGCCCATCTCCAGCAGCGACACGTCGAAGGTGCCGCCACCAAGGTCGAAGACCAGGACCGTCTGGTCGTTCTCCTTGTCCAGGCCGTACGCCAGGGCGGCGGCGGTCGGCTCGTTGATGATCCGCAGGACGTTGAGGCCCGCGATCTCACCGGCCTCCTTGGTGGCCTGCCGCTGGGAGTCGTCGAAGTAGGCGGGCACGGTGATCACGGCGTCGGTGACGTCCTCGCCGAGGTACGCCTCCGCGTCCCGCTTCAGCTTCTGCAGCACGCGCGCGGAGATCTCCTGCGCGGTGTACTTCTTGCCGTCGATCGTGCCGCTGTCCGGGAAGCGCCAGGACTGGTCGCCCATGTGGCGCTTGACCGAGCGCGCGGTGCGCTCGACGTTGGTCACCGCCTGCCGCTTGGCGACCTCGCCGACGAGCACCTCGCCGTTCTTGGCGAAGGCCACGACCGACGGTGTGGTCCGGGCTCCTTCGGTGTTGGTGATGACCGTGGGCTCGCCGCCCTCGAGGACCGAGACCACTGAGTTCGTGGTGCCGAGGTCGATTCCGACCGGACGTGCCATGGGGACTCTCCCTCCACTTCGTGCTCGTCGTCGTTCTCGTCGCGGAGCGTCTCGTACAAGCGAGTACCCGCCTGGCCGCCTTCCGGGCCTGATCACTGGGACGGCCTTTCACTCCGACCCACGAGCTGCCTCTAATGCCTGAATAAAACTTGAGCGCCCCAATGTCAAGTTTCCCATCGAGCAGGTACGCCACCAGCTGAAAGGCCGCCGCGTCCGACCCTCGCGCCGTCCACGTCGCAGTGGAGGAATCGTCCATCACGCGCGCGAAAAATGGACGGAGCGTCCTCTGGTGTGTCCCGGACGTGCGGACATAGCGTCGGCAGACCCCGTACGAACGGCCTCACCTCGCACCGCCCACCCCGCGGTCGCCCGGCGCCGTCCGTCCTCTCGCGCCACGAACGCGCTCCGCCGCACTTTCCCCGCAGGAGCCCCGTTGTCCCAGAACCCCACCTCCCCCGCCGCCGCGCCGCCCTCCCTCACCGAGGTCGAGACCCACGGCGTCGAGCGCATCCCCGACGCGGACCGCACCGCGACCCCGCTGGACCTGTTCCGGGTCGCCTTCGGCGGCGCCAACACCTTCTCCACCTGCGTTCTGGGCGCCTTCCCCATCCTGTTCGGCCTGTCCTTCTGGCAGGGGCTCGCGGCAACGCTCCTCGGCGTGGTCGCGGGGGCGCTGATCCTCTGTCCGATGGCGGTGTTCGGCCCGGTCAACGGCACGAACAACGCGGTCTCCTCCTCCGCCCACCTCGGTGTGCACGGCCGTGTGGTCGGCTCGTTCCTCTCCCTGCTCACGGCCGTGGCGTTCTTCTCCATCTCGGTATGGAGCTCGGGCGACGCCCTGGTCGGCGGCGCACACCGACTGTTCGGCCTCGAGCGCGGCAATCTGTCGTACGTCATCGCCTACGCACTGTTCGCGGGTCTGGTCCTCGCGGTGTGCGTGTACGGCTTCCGGTTCATGCTGTTCGTCAACAAGATCGCGGTGACCTCGGCGACCGTACTGTTCCTGCTCGGGGCGATCGCCTTCGCCGGCGACTTCGACCCGTCGTACGCCGGTACGTTCACCGCCTCGGCCGATCCCGCGACGAAGGCGCTGTTCTGGCCGTCGTTCATCGGCGCCGCGCTGATCGTGCTGTCCAACCCGGTGTCCTTCGGCGCCTTCCTCGGCGACTGGTCGCGCTACATCCCCGCCGGTACCCCGCGCCGCAAGGTGATCGGTGCCGCGTTCCTGTCGCAGATCGCGACGCTGCTGCCGTTCGTGTTCGGTCTTGCGACCGCGAGCATCATCGCCCAGCGGGCACCCAAGTACGTCGACCCGTCGGCGCCCGACTTCGTCGGCGGGCTGCTCGCCATCTCGCCGACGTGGTTCTTCCTGCCGGTCTGCCTGCTCGCGCTGATCGGAGGCATGTCGACGGGCACCACATCGCTGTACGGGACCGGGCTGGACTTCTCGTCGGTGTTCCCGCGGCTCTCGAGGGTGCAGGCGACGCTGGTGGTCGGCGTGCTGTCGATCGCGTTCATTTTCATCGGCCGTTTCGGGCTGAACCTGGTGCAGTCGATCTCCACTTTTGCCACGATGATCATCACCTGTACCACTCCGTGGATGGTCGTGATGATGCTCGGCTTCTACACCCGGCGCGGCTGGTACGACCCGGACGCGCTTCAGGTCTTCAACCGCCGCCAGCGCGGCGGCCGCTACTGGTTCTCGCACGGCTGGAACTGGCGCGGTATGACCGCCTGGTGGGTCTCCGCGGTGATCGGCGTGCTGTTCACCAACATCCCGGGCCAGTTCGTCGGGCCGCTCGGCGACCTGGCGAACGGCGTCGACATCAGCCTGCCGCTGTCCCTGGCCGTAGCGGCGATCCTCTTCCTGGCGCTGTTGCGGCTCTTCCCCGAACCCCGTGCGGTGTACGGGCCGCAGGGCGCGCGGCTGGCCCGTACCGTCGAGGCACCGGTGCCGGCGATCACCGGGCCGGGCACGCCGGAACAGACGGCTCCGGCGCTCGTCGTCGAGGGTGGCTGATGGACTCCTGGCTCGACCTGTCGGTGCCCGTGGTCACCGGGATGCCCGTGTATCCCGGCGACCCGCAGGTCGAGGTGAAGCGGGCGTTGCGGGTGGCCACGGACGGCGTCAACGTCCTGAGCCTGCACATGGGTTCGCAGTCGGGCACACATGTGGACGCGCCGTACCACGTGAACTCGGCGTGGACGGCCCTGGACGCGCTGCCGCTGGACCGGTTCGCCGGCCCGGCGGTGGTGGCGGACATACGGGGCCTGTCGGCCAGGGCACCGATCACGCCGGAGCTCCTCGCGCCCGCGCTCAATCTGCTGCGGCTCCAGCCGGGCGCGATCCTGCTGCTGGCAACCGGCTGGTCCGCCTCCTGGGGAACCGACGCCTATGCGGACCACCCCTGGCTGACGCCCGAGTCGGCACAGGCGATCGTCGACGCGAGCGTCCGCACGGTCGGGGTGGACGCGCTGAGCGTGGATCCGTCCGGCGATCCGGACCTGCCCGCACATCGCGTGCTGTGCGGCGCGGGCGGCGTGATCGCCGAGAACCTCACCGGCCTCGACCGCGTCCTCGCCGCCCAACTGGCCGGCCGACAGGTGGAGGTGTACCTGTTCCCGCTGCACCTTCCCGGCTCGGACGGGGCCCCGGTCCGGGCAGTGGCCCGCGTCGGCGATCCCGTGCGGTACCCATAGGTGGTCGTGCCCGGCCGGTCGCCCCGGTCACCGGTCGGGCACACGACCACGACGGAACCACACCACTCCTGCCCGATATCGGGCAGAATTCTGGATTTCGCGAGCCTGACTCCCCTACGCTCGCCCGGTGATCGACCTCTCCGCCCTGTGGGGCTTCGCCCTGATCGTCGGCTTGCTCACCCTGACCCCGGGACTGGACACCGCGCTGGTACTGCGTACCGCGGCGCTGGGCCACCGCCGCCGCGCCTGGGGGGTGGTCCTCGGCATTCAGACCGGGACCCTGGCCTGGGGCGTCCTCACATCCCTGGGAGTGACCGCCCTGTTGACGACCTCTCACCTGGCTTACGCCGTGCTGCGCTGGGTCGGCGCCGCCTACCTGCTGTGGATGGGCGGCCGACTGCTCTGGTCCACGCGGCACCGCGCCGACGAGACGGCGGACGACGAGGCGGACCGGCCACGATCCGGCGCCCCGGACACGGTGTTCGGCGGCTGGCGTCAGGGCTCGGTGACCAACCTGCTCAACCCCAAGGTGGGGGCCTTCTACGTCGCCGTTCTGCCGCAGTTCATCCCGGCCGGCGCCTCGCATCTCGCCATGGGCGTACTGCTGGCGGGCACCCACGTCCTGCTGGGAGCGCTCTGGTCCTCCGTACTGATCGCCTGCGCACACATGCTGCGCGACCGGCTGCGGCGCACCTCGACCCGGCGGCTGCTGGACGGGATCACCGGTACGGTCATCGGCGCGTTCGGCCTCCGGCTGGCGCTGGGCGACTGAGTTCGGCGTACCGACGTAGGCCGTGACGCCGGGTCACGATCCGACCGTGCGGGCGATGTCCAGGGTGAGTCGCTGCCAGGGATCGCGCGGATCCCGTGACGTCAGGACGTGGACACGGCGCAGTCGGTAGCGCAGCGACTGCGGATGCAGATGGAGCGCGCGGGCCGCGGCGGTCGCCGATCCGGCGTCGATGTAGGCGGTCAGAGCCTCGAGAAGATGGCGCTGTTCGGGGTCGGTCAGCGGGCCGAGGACGAGACGGGCGATGTGCTCCGGGGCGGCCGCGGAATGCCCGGCGAGCAGCGCCAGTACGTGCGCGTCGGCGTCGGTGAGGAGGCGGCCGGGACGGTGGGCGTGGGGCGGCGCCGTGTCGAGTGCGTCGGCCGCGAGCCGGTGCGCGACCGCGACCCGGTCGAGACCCTCCCCCGTGATCGCGCAGCCGCGCCAGCCCCGCTCGTCGAGGACGGCCGGCACCCGCCCCACCGCCGCGGCGGGGAACAGCAGGACGGCGCGGGAGCCCCGTACCGTCGACAGTGCCACACCGCAGTCGCCGAGGGCGCCCAGCAGTCCGGCGGCCGCCTCGTACGACATGTCCGGAGCGCCGCCGGCCGCCGGCTCGGCGACCAGCAGGCAGTAGGGCTCGGGGAGATGAACGCCGAGACGGGCCGACCGGTCCGACAGTGCGCCCTCCGAGGCGTGCCGGCCGGCGATCAGGTCGTCGAGCAGCAGCCTCAGCGCCCGGTCCCGGTCCCCCGCGAGGTCCTCGGTGGTCGCCGCGTAGGCCGTGGCCATCTCCTCCGACAGTGTGTCCAGGGCTGTGAGCAGCACCCGGGCGAGCGCCAGGCCGTCCGCCGCGGTGAGGCCGGTGGCGCGGGCGGCGACCTCGTCGGTGAGGACCGTCGCGGCCACCCGGTAGGCGCGCAGCACCGCCTGCACCGGCCGCCCGTCCGCCGCGCGGGCCGCCGCGATGCCGCGGAACCTGCGCAGATCGGCTGGTTCGAGCGCACCACCGGTGGCCCAGAGATGCAGCAGCCGGTCCACGCCCCAGGCGGCGATGGCCCGTACCTCTGGCAGCCTGCTGTCGTCGAGTGCGGCGTACACCGGCACCTGTCCGTGGACCGCGGCGACGACCGCGTCCACGACCCTCGGATCGGCGGCGATCTCGTCCCGGACGCGGCTCCGGGGTGTGCCGGAATGGTTTGTCACAGGGTGATGATCCCAGCCGTGCATGGTGCGCACCACGCTGGACGGGTGTTGTCACAGTCGCAAGGATCGTCGCTGTACAGCGCGGTCTCAAGGACGAGAGGCGGAACGTACGGATGACCAGGCACTGGGCGGACTTCCAGTACGAGATCTATCTGAACGGCATGACGGGCGCCGTACCGCGGCTGCCCACCGATCTGACCCGGCTGGAGGAGCTCACCGAGCAGCGGCTCGGGCCCGGCCCGGTCGGCTATGTGGCGGGCAGCGCGGGTACCGGCAGCACCACCCGGGCCAACCGGGCGGCGCTCGAGCGGCGCAGGATCGTGCCGCGCATGCTGCGGGACGTGCACGAGCGCGATCTGTCGGTCGAGGTGCTGGGCAGCAGACTGCCCGCTCCGCTGGCGCTGGCGCCGATCGGCGTCCTGTCGATCATGCATCCGGACGCGGAGCCGGCGGCGGCGCGGGCCGCGGCGGCCCAGGGTGTGCCGTTCATCCTCTCCTCCGCCTCCAGCACGCCCATGGAGCAGGTGGCCGAGGCGTCCGGCGACGGTGAGCGCTGGTTCCAGCTCTACTGGGCCAAGGACCGGGAGGTCACCCGCAGTTTCCTCGCCCGGGCGAAGGCCTCCGGGTTCACGGCTCTGTTCGTCACGCTCGACACACCGCTGCTGGCCTGGCGGCCCCGGGACCTCGACCAGGCGTATCTGCCGTTCCTGCACGGGGTGGGCACCGCCAACTACTTCACCGACCCGGCGTTCCAGGCCGGTCTGGCCAAGCCGGTGCACGAGGACCCCAACGCCGCCGTGATGCACTTCGTCGGCATGTTCGCGGACCCCGGCAAGACCTGGCCGGACCTGGCGTTCCTGCGGGAGAACTGGGACGGTCCGATCGTCCTGAAGGGCATCCTGCATCCGGACGACGCCCGCCGGGCCGTGGACGCGGGGATGGATGGTGTGGTGGTCTCCAACCACGGCGGCCGGCAGGTGGCCGGTTCCGTGGCGGCCGCGGACGCGCTGCCCCGGGTGGTGGAGGCGGCCGGTGATCGTCTCACCGTGCTGTTCGACAGCGGGATCCGCACGGGCGACGACGTCTTCAAGGCGCTGGCGCTGGGCGCGCGCGCGGTGCTCCTGGGACGTCCGTACGCGTACGGGCTCGGGCTCGACGGGCAGGCCGGCGTCGAGCATGTCGTCCGCTGTCTGCTCGCCGAACTCGACCTCACCCTCGCCCTGTCCGGACACGCCGGTCCGGCCACGCTCGGCCCCGCCGACCTGATGGAGGAATCCGCATGACCGACGTCAAGAAGGTCCTGGCCGTCGTCTCGCCGCACGTCGGCGGGCGCGCTGCGGGCTCCGCGCTGGCCACCGTCTTTCCCGGGGAGGCCGAGGTCACCGTGGTGGAGCGGACCGACGAGGATCCGGCGGCGCTGCGGGCGGCGCATGTCATCGTGACGGGGCTCGGCCCGGTCACCGCCCAGCACATCGCCGTCGCACCGGAGTTGGAGCTCATCCAGTGCGCGAGCCACGGCTTCGACTACGTGGACCTGGACGCCGCCAGGGCCAGGAACGTGCCGGTCTGCAACATAGGCTCCAGCGGTGCCGAGAAGCAGAACGTGGCCGAGCAGACCTTCGCGCTCATGCTCGCCCTGGCCAAGCAGCTCGTGCCGGCGCACACCGCGCTCGTCGACGCCGACTGGGCGCTGCCGCGGCTGCAGCGGTCCATCACCGAACTCTCCGGCAAGACCCTCGGAATCGTCGGACTCGGCCATATCGGCGAGGAGGTCGCGCGCCGCGCGCTCGCCTTCGACATGTCGATCCTGTACGCGGGCCCCGAGCCCGTGGCGGCGGAGACCGAGGCACGTCTCGGCGCCCGCCATGTCGAACTCGACGAGCTGCTGCGCACGTCCGACTACGTCACGCTGCACGCGCCGCTCACCGAGGCGACCCGGCATCTGCTCGACGCCGACCGCCTGGCGATGATGAAGCCCACCGCGTTCGTGATCAACACGGCGCGGGGCGCCCTCATCGACCAGGACGCGCTCGCGGACGCACTGGAGAACGGTGTGCTCGCCGGGGCGGGGATCGACGTCTTCGACCCGGAACCGCCCACCGCGGCCCTGCGGCTGCTGAAGGCTCCGAACGTCGTGCTGTCCCCGCACGTCGCGGGGGTCACCCGGGAGACCCTCGTCCGGATCGCGGTGGCGGCGGTGCAGAACGCGGCCGACTTCCTGGCCGGGCGGGCACCGCGGGACATCGTCTCCTGACGGACGCCGCGCCGGATCGGGCGGCTCGGACCGGGTCGGTCCGGTCCGAGCCGCCGCCGCCTCACTCGGCCGGCTCGGGTTCCTGGACGAAGGCCGCGTGGAACCGCCGGGTGTGGTCCACGTACCGCTCCGGACCGGTCAGGGTGACCGTCGCCGTCAGTCGCGGATCGGTGCTGGAGACGGCCAGGCGCAGCTCCAGGTCCCCCGGTTCGACCACGCGCCGCCCGTCACGGCCGGTGAAGGAGGCGAGCTCGGCCGGAACCGTGATCCGCACCCGCCGTGCCCGGCCCGGGGCCAGCGGTACCCGGGTGTAGCCGATCAGGCGCTGCACCGGCTGGACGACCGAGGCGACGTGGTCGTGCAGGTACACCTGCACGACTTCGGCGCCGTGCCGCTCCCCGGTGTTCCGCACCGTGAAGGACAGGGAGAACTCCCCGTCGGTGCCCGTCTCCTTCACGTCCACCGCGAGGTCGCTCCAGGCGAAGGACGTGTACGACAGTCCGTGCCCGAATCCGAAGGCCGGGGTCGGGTCGATGCTGGACACGTCGCTCACCTGGGCGAGTCGCGCCCCGAGATAGGTGGTGGGCTGGGCACCGAGCCCTCGCGGAACGCTGACGGGCAGCCGCCCGCTGGGGTTGGTGCGGCCACTGAGTACTCCCGCGAGGGCGGTGGTCCCCTCGACGCCCGGGAAGAAGGACTGCACGATCGCGGCCGCCTCGTCCACGGCGCGGCCGAGCGCGTACGGCCGCCCTGCCAGCAGCACGGTCACCACCGGGGTGCCCGAGTCCAGGAGCGCGTCGAGCAGTTGCTGCTGCGCTCCGGGCAGCGCCAGCGAGTCCGCGTCGCAGCCCTCGCCGCTGGTGCCACGGCCGAAAAGTCCCGCACGGTCGCCCAGCGCAGCGATCACGACGTCCGCCACCTGCGCCGCCTGTACGGTCTCGGCGAACGCGGAGGTGTCGCCGTCGTCGACACCGGTACCGCGCAGCACGGTGACGTCCGCTTCGGGGAACTCGTGTGCCACCGCCTCCCGGAGGGTGGGCAGGCTCATCCCCACCGGGGTCCGCGGGTGATGGACGCCGACGTGCAGCGGGAAGGAGTAGCAGCCCAGCACGGCGGTCGGTTCGTCGGCGTTGGGGCCGACCAGCAGGATGCGGCGCGGCCGGGCCAGCGGCAGCGTGCCGTCGTTGGCGAGCAGCACCACGGCCTGCTCGGCGACCTCCCGCGCCAGTTCCCGGTTCTCCGCCGTGTCGAGGTCGACCGTGCCGCGCAGCGCGTCCGGGCGGTCGAGTTCGGCGCCGGCCAGCACGGGCGGCACCGGGCTCCAGTCCGCGTCGAGCAGACCGAGCCGGGCCTTCTCGGCGAGCACCCGGCGCAGCGCGCGGTCGATGAGGGACTCTGGCACCCGTCCGGCGGTCACGGCCTCGGCGAGCGGTGCGCCGAACGTCTTGACGGTGGGCAGTTCGATGTCGACACCGGCACCGAGCGCGGCGCCGGCGGCCTCCGCCCAGTCACCCGCGATCCCGTGCAGGGTCCGCAGGAAGGCGATGCCGAAGTAGTCGGCCACGACCGTGCCGTCGAAGCCCCAGGTCTCGCGCAGCAGTCCGGTCAGCAGCTCCTCGTCGGCCGCCGAGGGCATACCGTCGGTGTCGGTGTAGGCGTGCATGACGGACCGGGCTCCGCCTTCGCGCACGGCCATCTCGAAGGGTGGCAGCAGCACATCGGCGCGCTCCCGCGGGCCCATGCCGACGGGGGCGAGGTTGCGCCCCGCGCGGGAGGCCGAATAGCCGGCGAAGTGCTTGAGCGTGGCGATGACACCCGCGGACTGCAGTCCCTGCACATAGGCGGTGCCCACGGTGCCGACGAGATACGGGTCCTCCCCGATGGTCTCCTCCACGCGGCCCCAGCGGGCGTCGCGGACCACGTCCAGAACGGGTGCGAGGCCCTGGTGAACGCCGACGGACCGCATGTCCCGGCCGATCGCGGCGGCCATGCGGCGGATCAGGCCGGGGTCGAAGGTGGCACCCCAGGACAGCGGGACGGGGTAGGCGGTGGCTTTCCAGGTCGCGAAGCCGGCCAGGCACTCCTCGTGGGCGACGGCCGGGATGCCGAAACGGTTCGCCGAGACAATGCGCGCCTGTGTGCGCAGCAGGGACAGCGCGCCGAGCGCCGGGTCGACGGGGGCGGTGCCGAAGGGACGGGTCAGCTGGCCCAGGCCGGTCGGCAGGAGGGCCTCGAGGTCGACGGCCTCCTCCATCTCGTGCTGGTGCGGGGCCACTTCGCCGCCCTCGTCGGACGCGCCGACCCAGACACCGTAGAGCTGGGCGATCTTCTCCTCGAGGGTCATCGCGGCGATCAGTGCGGACACCCGGGTGCGGACGTCGTGAGCAGGGTCGTTCCAGACGGGTGTTTCGGGGGTGGTCTCAACTGCCACGTTGGCGATCACTTTCCTCCGACGCCCATGAGGCCCTGGACCAGGGCACGACGGGCGAACAGGTAGACGAGCAGGACGGGCACCATGGACAGCACCACGGCTGCCAGCAGTCCCGGGATGTTGATGCCGTGTTCGGTTTGGAAGTTGTAGAGACCCAGGGTGATCAGCTTGGTGGAATCGGACTGGGTCAGAACAAGGGGGAACAGGAAGCCGTTCCACGCCTGGAGAGCGGAGAACACCACGATCGTGGACAGCCCGCCCCCGGAGAGCGGGAGCACCAGCTGGAAGAACATCCTCCGGGGCGTGGCGCCGTCCATGGCCATGGCCTCGAACAGCTCGGGGGAGATGTCGCGCATGGCGCCGCTGAGGATGAGCGCCGACATCGGCAGGCAGAAGGCGGCGGTCGGCAGGATGACGCCGAGCAGGTTGTCGTACAGACCGGCCTGGCTGATCAGGTAGAACATCGGGACGATCACGGCCTGTGCCGGAATGGCGAGGCCCAGCAGGAACAGCCGGAAGACCTGCGAGGTGATCCTGCTGCGGCTGCGCACGATCGCGAAGGCGAGCGGCGGAACGAGCAGCAGCACCAGGCCGATCACACAGGCGGTGACGATCAGGGTGTTCAGGAAGTACTGACCGAAGCCCGAGTCGAAGGCTCCCGTGTAGTTGTCGAAGGTGAAGCTGTGGGGGAAGGACAGCGGACCGTTTTGGGAGTACTCGGACTGGGGCTGCACCGTCGCCGCGAGCATCACATAGAGCGGCAGGCCGACCAGGAAGAGCCAGACGAGTGAACCCACGCCGGCCAGGTAGTTGGGGCGGCGCCTCATGACACACCCTCCATGGAGCTGCGCATCTTGTCGTAGCCGGACACGCGGACGACGATCAGCGAGATGACCGTCGCGGCGACGACCAGGACGAGGGCGATGGCGGCACCGGCGCCGAAGTCGAAGCTCTTGAAGGCCTTTTGGTACATGTAGTAGGCGCTGATCGTGGTGTCCGACCCCGGTCCGCCCTGGGTCAGGATGAGGACCGTCTCGAACGTGGTCAGCCCGCCGACGATCATCAGGATCGTCGAGGTGACGACCGAGTTGCGCAGCTGCGGCAGCGTGATGTGGAAGAACTTCCGGTAGCGCCCCGCCCCGTCGATCTCCGCCGCCTGGTACAGCACTTGGGGGATCGCGCGGGCGGCGCCCTGGTAGATCAGCGTGTGGAACGGGGTGAACTGCCAGGTGCTCACGAACGCGAGGACACCGATCGCGCTGGCCTGCTTGCCGAACAGGTTGCCGTCACCGAACAGCCAGGTGGCCTGGGCCGGGATGCCGAAGTTCGGGTCGAGCAGGGCCCGCCACAGCACCGACACCGCGGTGGAGGACAGCAGCAGCGGAATGAAGTAGATCACCGACAGCACCGCACGGTTGCGCTGCTGCCCCGCGGCCCAGACGCCGAGCAGGATGCTCAGCGGCGTCTGGATGACCACTCCGAGCACGGTGATCAGGAGGGTCAGCCAGATGCTCTTGATCATGACCGGGTCGTCCAGGACCCGGGACCAGTTGTCCATTCCGACGAACCGGGGCGAGCCGAGGCCGTTCCAGCTCATGAAGGACAGCACCGCCACCATGATCAGCGGGGCGATGGCGAAGACCGCGAAGAACGCGGTGGCGGGGAGCGCCCAGCCGAAGCCCGGGCGCCCCACGTGGGCGACGTAGGAGCCCTCCGTCCGCCGCCGGGCCGCCTTGCGGGTCCCGACGGCGGAAGGAGCGCTCGTCATATCCGTGGTCATGAGCGTTTCACTCGGTGGGGAGGGCCTGCATGGCCTTGATGAAGCCGTCGGCGTCGATCTGACCGTTGAAGAACTGCTGCACGGCCTGGTGCATGGGCGTGTTGGCGGACGGCGGGTAGGCCTGGTCCCAGGAAAGCTGGAACGAGGGGGCCTTCTTCACCAGGTCGTACTGGAAGTGCGAGTAGGCGGGGCTGGCCGAGGTGTCGAGGAACTTCTCGGTGTTGGTGGTGGTGGGCAGGTTGCCGATGCCCATCTGCGCCTTGACGAACTCGTCGGAGTACATGAGCTTCAGGAACTTCGCGGCTGCCTCCGGGTGCTTCGTCTTCTTCAGCACCGAGTAGAAGTTGTTGGTGTTGCCGACGACATCCGCCGGGTCGCCCTTGCCGCCGGTGATGGTCGGGAAGGTGGTGTATCCGAGGCCCTTGGCCGCGAAGTCCTTCGCGTCCTGCTGCTGCTGGGCGTAGTACCACGAGCCCATCAGCTCGAAGGCGGCCTTGCCCCTGGCCACCAGCGCGGGCGACGCGCCGTTCGTGTACTTCACGGAGTCGAAGTTGGTGCCGAAGGCGCCGGCGTCGACGAGCTGCTTGAGCATGCTCAGCGCCTTCTTGCTGTCCGCGCTCTCCCAGGCGCTCTTGTCACCGCCGAGGGCCTTCTGGAAGAGCTCCGGCCCGGCGACGCGGTCGTAGACGTACTCGAACCACATCAGCGTCGGCCACTGGTCGCCGCCGCCCAGAGCGATCGGGGTGACCCCATTGGCCTTGAGCTTCTTGACGGTGCTGAGCAGCTCGTCCCACGTCTGGGGCGGCTGCACTCCGGCGTCGGCCAGCACCTTGCTGTTGTTGAACAGCAGGACGGGCTGAGTGCCGCGCATCGGGATGCCGTAGGCCTTGCCGTCCACGACGGCGCTGTTGAACACCGACGGCAGGAAGTCGGACTTCAGCGCCGGGTCGTCCTTGATGAAGTCGTCCAGCGGCAGGAGCAGATCGGCCTTGACGAACGGCTGGATGCTGCCGCCGCCCCAGTTGAAGAAGATGTCCGGCGCCTGCGGCGTGTTGATGATCGTCTGCAGCTTCTGCTGGTAGTCGGCACCCGGAATGGTGTCGAGCACGGCCTTGACGTCCGACGTCTTGTTGAAGGTTGCGACGATCTGCTTCTCGACCTTGTTGCTGGCGTCTCCATAGACGAGGACGTGGATCTTCCCGTCGTCCGACGACCCTCCGCCGGTCCCGCTGCCGCAAGCCGAGAGGCTCAGCGTCAGGGCGAGCGTCACACCGCCGGCGAGCAGACGGGGCAACCGCACTCGTATCTTCATCGTCTACCTTTCGAAAGTTTCGATCTCATCATCGAAAGTCGCTGCTGCCCGGACAGTAGGTGCGCCACCCCGCGTGGTCAACGGGCGTGCATGCGCGCGACCAAACCGTTACCGGCGGTCAGTGGCCTATCCTTCCGACATGCGTGATGACGACGAGGTGGTGGACGGCCGGGTGACGCTGGCCTCAGTGGCCGAGCAGGCGGGCGTGTCGCTGTCGACGGTTTCGAAAGTTCTCAACGGTCGCTCCGATGTCGCCGAGGCCACCCGCACCAGGGTCGAACAGCTCCTCGACCTCCACGGCTACCGCCGCCGGGCTCAGGGCGCGCCCCAGGCACCGCTCATCGAGCTCGTCTTCCACGAGCTGGAGAGCGTCTGGGCCATGGAGCTCATTCGCGGGGTGGAGAACGTCGCCAAGGAGAACAAGGCGAGCGTCGTGCTCACCGAGAGCGGCACGCGGCACGCCCCCGCGCCGGACTGGATCGAAGGGGTCCTCAGGCGCCGGCCGCTCGGGGTGGTCCTGGTCTTCTCCGCCCTCCCGGACAAGGTGAAGAAGCAGCTGCGGTCGCGGGCCATCCCGTTCGTCATCGTGGACCCGGCCGGTGATCCCGACCCGGACGTGCCGTCCGTCGGCTCGGCCAACTGGGCCGGGGGCCTCGCCGCCACCCGTCACCTCACCGACCAGAGGCACGAGCGGGTCGCCATCATCACCGGCCCGGAGGACATGATGTGCTCCCTCGCGCGGCTCGACGGCTACCGGTCCGCCATGACGATGGCGGGTCTCGAGGTCGACCCGAGCCGTGTGCGCTTCGGCGACTTCCATGTGCAGGGCGGCTTCGAGCACGCCATGGAGCTGCTCGACCGCCCGGACCGGCCGACCGCCGTCTTCGCCGGCAGCGACCTGCAGGCGCTCGGTGTCCTGGAGGCGGCGCGTCTGAAGGGCCTCAGTGTGCCCGGGGACCTGTCGGTCGTCGGGTACGACGACGTCCCGCTCGCCCAGTGGTCCAGCCCGGCGCTGACCACCGTCCATCAGCCGCTGCGGCAGATGGCCGAGGAAGCGGCCCGGATGCTGCTGCGCCCCCACGACCCCGTGAAGTCCGCCCTGCGGATCGAGCTCGCGACCCACTTGGTGGTGCGGCAGAGCACCGCACCACCGAAGACCGCCTGAGCCCGCGCGCACGTGCGGGGCGGCAGCGCACCTCCTCCTCGGCCTCCCGGTCTCGTCCCCGTCCGGCGGCTCCTCACAGGTTCAGGTCCGCCGGGCGGGGCGACCGCGGTGCCCGCGTGGTCAGTGGCCGGCCCGTCCCGGCGATCGACAGGGACTTCGGCTCGGCTGATTGCCCGTCGGTCGTCCAGCGCTGGAGATCGGAGCCGTCACGTGTCTTCACCACGATGTCGGCGCCCGGGTCGCCGTGCGCGGGGGCGACAGCGAGAGCCTCGCTCCAGCGCGGCAGCAACTCGCCCTGCACGGTGAGGTCGTAGCGGACGTCGCCGGAGCGCGTCCGGCCCCCTTCGCACGCGGCGAGCGTGACACCTCCGTCGGTGGCGTGGGAATCGAGACAGAGCCCAGGGTCGGCGACGCTGCGCAGCAGTCCGTCGCTCTCGTACGACCACTGCTGGGTCCATGCCGTCGAGCAGGGAGCCAGCCGCGTGCCCGCGCCGGCCTTCACCGCGCCGTGGATGTCGAGGCAGAGGCCGGCGGCGACATTGCGCAGCCTGGTCTGCTGAGGGGCGGTGGTCACCCCGGCCGTGCCGGGCGGTGCGGACAGCGCGGGTGGCCCGAGGGTGCCGGAGCCGGGTGAGAGCGTCGTACGGCCGCCGCTCGCGCTGGTGGAGACCACCGGGTCGGCGCCGTCGTCGCCCTGCCACATACCGGTGACGAGAAGCGTGGCGAGCACGGCCGTCGCGGCGATGCCGACGCCGGTCAGCAGCGCCCTGGGCCCCGGCTCCCAGGTCGCGATACGGCGCCCCGGGGAGGGGATCCCGGGCAGCATGCGGTGGCGCCCGCCGCCGCTCGGGCGTCTGTGGCCCGTCCCCGGCCCGCCGCCCGAGCGGGGGGTGTACGAGGCGCGGCCCGGCCGGGAGTCGAGATAGCGCCGCGCGCCCCAGCCCAGCACCGCTTCGGCCAGCAGCCCGCCCAACCCACCTTCGAAGTGGCTCAGTTGCTCGGCGGCGGAACGGCAGTAGCGGCACTCCAGAAGGTGCTGCCGCACGTCCGGGAGCAAGGCGCCACCACGGCGAATGGGGACGTCCAGGAGCCGGTTGTGGAAGCGGCATTCGTCGGTCGGCGCGAGTTCCCGGTGGGAGCGCACACAGGCTGCCCGGAATTGTTCGCGCGCCTGTTCCAGCGCGGCCGCCGCACTGTCGGAGTCCATGCCCAGCAGAACGGCCGGAACGGATATGTGCTCGGCCTCCACCTCGGTGTGCCACAGCAGACATCGAGCGAGTCCGGGCAGAGTGTGGAAAGAACGTTCGGTGAGACCGCGGTTTTCGCGTGTCATGGACTTCGCGGTACGCATACCGCGAGCCCCCGCGGGTTTCCCGAGTTCCGGCAGGGCACCGGATATCCGGTCCTCGGCCGCCCACTCCCGCACCGTGTCCCGCACCGCCACGAGTATCTGGGGCCGCAGCGCCGCCGCGGAGCCGGAGCGCTGGAGCTGTCCCAGTATCCGGTGGAAGGCGGTGGCCGTGACGATCGAGGCGACGTCCGCCGTGGAGGAGAGGCAGATGGCCGCGTAGTCGTGCGCGGCCCGCCAGTGCCGTGCCATCAGCAGCGCGACGGGCTGGGTGACTTCGCCGACCGGACGGCCTCTGAGTCGCACGGCGAGGCTCTCGTCGGACTCCCCTGGAGCCATGCCGGGACGGGGAGGGTAGGGCGGACGCGGGGGGCGGGGGGTGTGCACTGAGCGGTTTCCTTCCAAGGCGCAAGGTTGCACACGGAGTTCTGGTCGCCGAAAGGAGCCGGATTGGTGCGGACCTTCTGGGCGGGTGCGTGGGAAAAGGCCGCGGCCGGGCTGCACGCCGGCCGTCGGAGGATGAGCCTTTTGAGCTAGTCCGGCGACCCGGAATATCGAGCAGCGACGGGGACCCGTCCATTACCCATGCGTAGGAAGGTCACCTTGGCACACGTCGTTGACGGCCAACAAGCCACATGAACAACATCGGTACCAAGGTGAAACGGACGATGCCCGGCATCAACTGCCGCCACTCGTACCGACTTTCGAAATTCCAAGCGACCCGTTGCGAAGAGCACACACATTTCCGGCCCCGGTCGGCGACCCGAGGGCGAGCCGGCACCCGCCGCGGTGCTGGGGGCGCGCCATATCTGCCAGGGCCTAGCCGGTCGACGGAGCCGTAGACGTCGGCCTTGCCGAGCATCGGCTCCCGGGTGAGGTCCACCAGGGCGCCGTACGGCGGCCTTCGGTGACGTCGTGAACGATGAGATGTACGTCACATTTCACCGTCCCCTGTCACATTCGGACCCTCTCCCGGGCTCGCAATGGTGAGCCCACCTCAGGGAGGCACAGTCATGCCCGAAAGGACCGACAACGCGATCGGGGACCAGAACGGACTCCCGGTCAGCGACAGCACCGGCACCGCGACCCGGGTTTCCGTCGATCACCGCGCACTGCTCGACGCGATCGCCTACGACATGTTCGGCGCCGAGGGCGCCCCGGACCTCTGCCCCACGGACGTACGGCAGTTGGCGCACCGCACCCCTGCGTCGCGCGTCTTCCTCGTGCGCGACCCCGACACGCTCGCGCACACACCGCGGGACCACGGGGCGGGACGGGAGGTGTCGGCATGACGACGACCGGCCGACCGCCCGAGAAGGCCTCCTCCGGGCAGCGGGTCGCCGACTGGTTCGACGGACGGCTCGGCATCCACTCCCTGGGCCGGCAGTACCTCCGCAAGGTCTTCCCCGACCACTGGTCGTTCCTGCTCGGCGAGGTGTGTCTGTACAGCTTCGTCGTACTGGTGCTGACCGGTATCTATCTGACGCTCTTCTTCCACCCGTCGATGAACGAGGTGGCATACCACGGGAGTTACGTCCCGCTGAACGGCATCCGCATGTCCGACGCGTACGCCTCGACGCTGCACCTCAGCTTCGATGTGCGCGGCGGTCTGCTGGTCCGGCAGATCCACCACTGGGCCGCCCTGATCTTCGTCGCCGCGATGCTGACGCACATGATGCGGCACTTCTTCACCGGCTCGTTCCGCAAACCGCGTGAGCTGAACTGGCTGTTCGGCTGGCTTCTGCTCGTCCTCGGCATCTTCGAGGGGCTGTTCGGCTACTCGCTGCCGGACGACCTGCTGTCGGGAACCGGGCTGCGGTTCGTCAACGGCGCGCTGCTGTCCGTGCCGATCGTGGGCACGTATCTGTCGATGTTCCTCTTCGGCGGGGAGTTCCCGGGCCACGACCTCGTGCCCCGTTTCTACTCCTTCCATGTGCTGCTGGTCCCCGGGATCATGGCGGCGCTCGTCGTCACTCATGTGCTGCTGGTCGTCTACCACAAGCACACACAGTTCGCGGGCCCGGGAAAGACGGAACGCAATGTCGTGGGCGCTCCGTTCTTCCCGGTGTATCTGGCGAAGGCGGGCGGTTTCTTCTTCCTGGTCTTCGGGGTGATCACGCTCGTGGCCGCAATGGCGACGGTCAATCCCATCTGGGTGTACGGCCCCTTCCGCGCCGACCAGGTGTCGACGGGTGCCCAGCCCGACTGGTATCTGGGATTCGCGGAGGGACTGGTCCGCATCATGCCGGGCTGGGAGATCGATCTGTGGGGTCACACGCTGGTCCTGGGCGTACTGATCCCGGTGGTCGTCTTCCCGCTTCTCCTGGTCCTGATCGGCGTCTACCCGTTCATCGAGGCGTGGGTCACCAAGGACCGTCGCGAGCACCATCTGCTGGACCGCCCGCGCAACCGCCCGGTCCGCACGGCCCTCGGCACGGCATGGCTGAGTCTGTATCTGCTCCTGCTCGCGGGCGGCGGCAACGACATCCTGGCCACGCATCTGCATCTGTCGGTCAACGTGCTGACATGGACCTTCAGGATCGCCGTGCCGGTGGTCCCGGTCGCGGCCTTCGTCGTGACCCGGCGCATCTGTCTGGGACTGCAGGAGAAGGACCGTGAGCTGGTGGAGCACGGCCGCGAGACGGGGATCGTCAAGCGGCTGCCGCACGGCGAGTACGTCGAGGTGCGGCAGCCGCTCTCCCCGGCCCGGCGGTACACCCTGACCGCCCACCAGCGGGAGCTGCCGTCAGCCGGCCGGGACCTCCAGTCTGCTGACGCGCACAGCGCCGTCGGCGGCACCCGGGTGGGCGCTGGTGAAGAGGAGGCGGAGACGTGAGCCGCGGACCGCGTCGAAGGTGATCACGGTGGGCGCGTCGGAGGCCGTGGCCCGGTCCACGGCGGCTCCGGTCACGGGCCGGTACCGCCGGCCGTCCCAGACCGAGACCTCGACCGAGGCGGGCGCGGTGTGGGTCGCGTCGACGGTGAAGGACACCTCGACGCGGTCGAAGGACCGTGCCCGCCCCCAGTCGACCGAGACCCAGTCACTCGCCCGGGCACCGCTGAAGGCGGGCAGCAGTGCGGTGGCCGACTTGACGAAGGCGTTGGACCAGCCGGTGGCCGGGTCGCCGTCGAGCATGGCGGCGGGGAGGGTGTCGGGGCGGCCGGAGTAGCCGGCGTCCGCCACGGGGTAAGCGGGGGCCGCCGGGTGGTCGGGCTTGAAGACGGGCGCCGGGGTGGTCGCCCGCGACGGCGCGCCGGTGGTGCGTACGGTCGCGGTGGCCGTGCGGAGACCGTCGGCGCGCGCCGTCACCTTGAGGCTCCCCGCCCTGGTGCCGGACCGCACGATGGCGAGTGCCTTGCCGTGGAAGGCGGTCCGCGTGCTGGCCTGATAGCGTTCCGCGCTCTCCTCCCGGCCGTTGTCGAGCCCCGCGAGTGAGCCGCCCGCCACGTCGAACGTGATCAGGTGCTCGGCGTCGGGCACCACGACGCCATGTGCGTCGACGACTTCGGCGGTCACGAAGACGAGCGAGCGGCCGTCGGCGGCGAGGGACGAGCGGTCGGTCGTGAGCCGAAGGGCGTGCGCGTCGTTCGCCGTCCGCAGCACATCGCCCGCGACGACCTTGCCGTCCCGTCGTGCCACGGCCTTCAGCTCGCCCGGCTCGTACGGCACCTTCCAGGTGAGATGCAGCTTGCCGGCACCGCCGTTGGGGCTGGTGTAGCTGCCCGGATAGGGGCCGCCGGTGAACGTCTTGTCGTCACCGGTCGCCTCGGTGGTCTCGAGGTAGGTCCGTCCGTCCGTGGTCGTCTTCGTGTCGAACTTCCGTATGCCGAGGGACTTTCCGTTGAGGAACAGCTCCACGGTGTCGACGTTCGCGTACGCCCACACCTCGACCGTGTCGCCCGCCTCGTGGTTCCAGCTCATCGGCACCAGATGGACCATCGGCTCGGTCGTCCACTGGCTGCGGAAGAGGTGGTACATGTCCTTGGGGAATCCGGCGGTGTCGACCGCGCCGAAGAAGGAGGCCTTCACCGGGAACACGTTGTACGGCGTGGGCTCCCCGATGTAGTCGATGCCCGACCACAGGAACTGACCGGCGAACCACGCGCGGTCCCGGTCCTTCTTGTGCCCGTACTCACCGCTCATCGTCCAGCTGGCGAGGTTGTTGTCGTAGGAGGAGGTCCCACGGCGTCCTGGCGTGTAGTTCTCACCGGTGTTGAGGTGCTCGGGTTCCTGGTAGGTGCCGCGGGTCGAGGTCTCGGACGACGACTCGGACTCGAAGAGGAAGAGGTGCGGATAGGCGGCGTGCAGGGCGTCGACCGACTGGGCGGTGTTGTAGTTGAGGCCGAGCCCGTCGAGTTTGGCGAGCATGAGGTCGGCCGCCGAGCCCTTGGCCGGCACGCGGCGGTATTTGTCGGAGCCGATGACGAGGGGTCGCGTGTCGTCCGCGGCCTTGATGGCGGCGATGATCCGGTCGGCCATGGCGAGCCCGGCGGTGGAGGTGGAGTCGGGGATCTCGTTGCCGATGGACCACAGCACGACGGCCGGGGAGTTGCGGGCCGCGAGCACCATCTCGCTGGCGTCCTTCTCGCACCAGTCGTCGAAGAACCGGTGGTAGTCGTAGGTGGTCTTGCCGGTGTGCCAGCAGTCGAACGCCTCCACCATCATCACGATGCCCAGTTCCTCGCAGACCTGGATCATCTGCGCTGAGGGCGGGTTGTGGGAGGTGCGGAAGGCGTTGACACCCATCGACTTCATGATGGTCATCTGCCGGCGTACGGCGTCGATGCTGATCGCCGCGCCGAGGGCGCCCTGGTCGTGGTGGAGGTCGACACCCTTGATCTTGGTGTGGGTGCCGTTGAGGTGGAAGCCCTCGTCCGGGTCGAAGCGGTAGGACCTGACACCGAAGGTGGTGCGGAAGGTGTCGGTGCTCACGCCACCCACGCGCAGCTCGGTCTCCAGGGTGTAGCGGTGCGGAGTCGCGAAATCCCACAACCGGGGCTTCGGAACCGCCAGTTCGTGGGTTTCGTCCTGCACGTCGCCGACGGTGATCGTGGAGGACGCATGGGCGACCGTACGGCCGTCGGGGTCCCTGACGCTCGATCGGACCTCGACGTCCACCGCGGCGCCCGACTCGTTGACGACGGAGGTCCGCGCGCGGACGACGGCGCGCGACTCGGTGATGTCCGGCGTCGTGACATACGTGCCCCAGCGGGCGACGTGCACGGGCTCGGTGATCACGAGGCGGGCCTCGCGGTAGATACCGCTGCCCGAGTACCAGCGGCTGCTGGGGAGTTGGTTCTGGACCTTGACCGCGAGGACGTTCTCGGTCCTGCCGTCGGTGTGCAGCAGATCGGTGAGGTCGACGGCGAAGCCCGTGTAGCCGTAGGGGTGCCGTCCCGACTCCGTGCCGTTGCAGTAGACGTACGAGTCCATGTAGACCCCGTCGAACTCCACCGAGATGCGCTTGCCGGCGAGCGCGGGCGGCAGCGTGAAGGCGAGGCGGTACCAGCCGAGGCCGCCGGGGAAGAAGCCGGTGCCGCTGGTGGTGCCGTGCTCCGTGGTGGGGGTCTGCTCGATGCTCCAGTCGTGCGGCACGGCGACCTCGCGCCACCCGGAGTCGTCGTGGCCGGGTGCGGCGGCGTCGGCGTACGCGCCGGTCGGATCGGTGATGCCGCCCGGGTTGACCAGCGCGAATCGCCAGCCGTCGCGCAGGGCGACGGTTCGTCTGCCCGGCGTGTGCGTCGCCGCTGCGGCCTCGGCTGCGCCGGCACCGGCGCCGAGCAGGGCGCCGGCCGCCGGGGCTGCCGTACCGGCGATCAAGATCGTTCTGCGAGTGACCGTCATCGTGGCTCTCCCTCATCAGGGCCCAGAAGTACTCACAACTCGTCACGAACAAACGGATTCTGACGGGGAGACATGTGTATGCGTCAAGGGTTCGTCGCCGCACTTCTGGCGCGGGCGTCACGGGGCCGGGCACCTGGAATCGGCTCCGACGGAACGGCGCCCGCCCCTGTGACACGGGACGGATCGCCCCTCCGCGCCGACCGGGAACGAAATCCGGCCACGCACTAGGCTGGAACACGAGTGATGCGCTTGGTCACTGCGGGTGCGCGCAAGGGAGTGGCGTCGATGAGCCCGGTTCATCCCTCCGGCGAGGCCGCCTCGGCCCGGGCAGTCGTCGACGAGAACGGCGTTCTGGTCCGATGGAACGAGAACGCCCGCCGATTGCTCGGCTACGCGCCGGGAGAGGCCGAGGGACGCCCCGTCACCGACCTGCTCGCCCCGGACAGCTCGCTGCCGGCGCCCGAACCTGACGGCACCCGCTGGAGCGGGACGGTTCAGCTGCGCCATCACGACGGCCACACCCTGCTGATCTGGCTGCTCGCCCACCACCGGCCGCATGACAGTGGCGGCGACTGGCTGGTGGTCAGCCCGCTGGGATCCGGGCCGCGACGCGAGTACGACGCACTGATGAAGACGGCCCTGCACTGCTCCCCCTGCGCCCTCGCCGTCTTCGACGAGAATCTGCGGCTGTGCGGGGTCAACGAGGCCATGGCCAGGGTGATCGGGCTGCCGCTCGAGCACATGCGGGGCCTGCGGCTCTCGGAGATCGGCGGGAAGCCCGAGACCGAGGAACTGGAGCGCGAGGCCCGGGAGGTCCTGGAGAGCCAGCAGATGCGGGAGGCCCCGACCCGCCTGCGCGCCGGCGGAGCGGACCCCTCGCATACCTGGCTGGCCCGGCTCGCCCCACTCACGGACAGTGACGATCGACTGCGGGGGGTGTGTGTCACCCTGCACGACTTCACCGAGCAGTTTCGGGCGCGCGAGCGGTTGCAGCTGGTCAACGAGGCGAGTGTCAGCATCGGCACCACCCTCGACGTGACGCGCACGGCGCAGGAACTGGCGGACGTGTGCGTGCCCGCCCTCGCCGACTTCGTCACCGTCGACCTGCTGGATCCGCCGTCCGACGGGGGCGACCCCTATCCGACCTCGCTCACCGCGCCGATCGCCCTTCGCCGGGTCGCCCACCGGTCGATGGACCCCGAGGCCCCGGAGGTGCTGATCCAGCTGGGGCAGACCGGCCTCTACCCCGACGGTGCTCCCCAGGCCGACTCCCTTGTCGCCCGCCGGACGATCGTCGCAGCCGACGCCGCCACCACGCTCACCAAATGGCTCGACCGGGACGCTTCCCGTCGCAGGTGGGTGACCGATCTCGGGGTGCACTCGACGATGTCGGTACCGATCACGGCCCGCGGCGGAACGCTGGGCGTGGCGGTGCTGACCCGCTACCGGCGGCCGGACCCCTTCACTCCCGACGATGTGCTGCTGGCCGAGGAGATCACGGCCCGGGCCGCCGTCTGCATCGACAATGCCCGCCGCTACTCCCGTGAGCGCAGGACGGCCCTGGCCCTGCAGCGCAGCCTGCTGCCGCGCAGTCTGGCGCGGACGCAAGCGGTGGAGGCCGCCTCCCGGTATCTGCCCGCGGCCCGCGCCGGTGTGGGCGGCGACTGGTTCGATGTGATCCCGCTGTCCGGGATGCGGGTCGCCATGGTCGTCGGCGACGTGGTCGGCCACGGCATCCAGGCCTCCGCGACGATGGGCCGCCTGCGCACCGCCGTGCGCACGCTGGCCGACATCGATCTGGCACCGGACGAGTTGCTCACCCACCTCGACGACCTCGTCGTCCGTCTCTCCCAGGAGGCGGGGCACGAGGACATCACCGGCGAGGTGGGGGCCACCTGCCTGTACGCGGTGTACGACCCGGTCTCGCGCCGGTGCACCCTCGCACGGGCGGGCCATCCGGCCCCGGTGATGATGCAGCCGGGCGAGCTTCCCCGGGAGATCAAGCTGCCGGGCGGGCCGCCACTGGGGCTCGGTGGGCTGCCCTTCGAAGCGGCCGAGATCGACCTGCCGGTGGGCACGGTGCTGGGCCTGTACACCGACGGGCTGATCGAGAGCCGCGAACGTGACGTGGACGCCGGCCACCAGCTGCTGTGCTCGGCCCTCGCCGGGCCCCCGGGGTCCGCACCGCCCGGAGATTCGCTGGACACGGCGTGCGACCGGATACTGCGGGAGCTGCTTCCTCTGGGCGGAACGGCCGACGATGTGGCGCTGCTGCTCGCCCGCACCAACGGGCTGCCCCCCTCCCGGGTCGCCACCTGGAGCATCCCCGCCAATCCGGCGCTGGTCGCGGCGATCCGCAAGCAGGTCGTCGCCCAGCTGGGGGCCTGGCACCTGGACAGCGCCGTGTTCACGGCCGAGCTGGTGGTCAGCGAACTGGTCACCAACGCCATTCGGTACGCCGACCCGCCGATCCGGCTCCGGCTGATCCATGACGAGGTCATACTGATCTGCGAGGTCTCCGACAGCAGTCACACCGCCCCGCATCTGCGCCGGGCGCGCTCCTACGACGAGGGCGGCCGCGGTCTTCTCCTGGTGGCCCAGCTCACCCAACGCTGGGGCAGCCGCCACACCAGCGAGGGCAAGACCATCTGGGCGGAGCTGAGCCTGCTGGAGGAGTGACGCGCGGTCGGCCTGGATCAGTGCCGGCCGCCGCCATGACCGCCACCCCAGCCCCAGCCTCCGCTTCCGCCCCAGCCGTCCGGGGCGCAGGACGGGGAGGAGCAGTCACCCCACCCCTGGGACGTGGACAGGTCTGTCGGCCGGGTGGGTGCCGGGCTGGACGTCGGCTTCGGGGCAGCGCCGGTCGCCCGGGTCGGCGTGCGGGAGGGTTCGGCGCCGCGCGTGGCCGTGGCCGTCGTCGGCGCGGCCGTGCCCCGGTCGACCGACTGCATCTGCAGCGAGTTCGAGGTGCCCGTGAGCCAGCGCTGGGTGTCGTCCTCCGTACGCGGCTTGAGCACGAGGCCCGCGCCGGGCGCGGACGAGGCGGGAGTGAGGACGAGGTCCTGGTTCCAGCGCGGCACGATGGCGCCCTGGCGGGTGAAGTCGTAGCGGACGTTCTTCGCCGCGGGCTGCGACTCGCGTGCGCAGGCGGCGAGTTGGACCGAGTAGCCGAGGTGGGAGTCGAGGCACAGACCGGGTGCGGCCACACTGCGCAGCAGTCCGCCGGTCTCGTACGCCCACTGCTGGGTCACGGACGCGGAGCAGGAGACCAGTACGGCCTCCGTACGGGCGACGGCCGCCTGCTGGTCGAGGCCGATGCACAGACCGCTGTCCTGGTTGCGCAGTCGGCCCTCGAAGGCCCCCGTGGGCACGCTGGCGGCGGCGCCGATCCATGAGGGCGCCCCGGACCCCCTCGCCGTACCGGGGCCGGACCTGCCGGAGGTCGCGCCCGCGGCTGTCTTACCCGGATCGCCGGACCGGACGCCGGACCACACGGCAAGGGGTATGAGGACGAGTGCGCCGACCGCGGCCACGGCCAGGGCGAGCCGGCGGCGCGGCGGCGAGGGACGGGCGGCGGCCTTGTGCGCGGCGGCCGTCCGAGGGACGCCGACGGCCGACGAGGCGCGGGTGCCCCGGCGAAGTCTCCCGTCGGGTGCGTCCGGCGGCGCGGGGTCCTCTGAATCGTCGTTCGGTTCCGGCGCGGGCCGGTCGGCCGCGAACCGACTGTTCACGCCCGCCGGGTCGATCAGCGGCTCCCCGCCGACGGGCCGGGGGGCAGGCGCCGTCGGCGGCTCGGCCGACTGGCCCCGCACGCGCTTGGTGTCGAGGTACGCCTGCGCTCCCCAGCCGAGTACACCCTCGGCGAGCAGGAGCGGAAGCCGGCCGCCGAAGCCGTCCAGTTGCTCGGCGGCGTTGCGGCAGTGCGCGCAGCCGTCCATGTGGAAGCACAGATCCGGATCGAGTGCGCCGTCGTCGCGGCGCAGGGAGACGTCCAGCAGACGGGCGTACCGGCGGCACTCCTCGTCGGGCGCGGATTCACGATGGACGTCCAGACAGACCTCACGCAGCCGTTCGCGCGCCTGCACCAGCCTGGTCGCCGCCTCGGCCGGATCCATCCCCAACAGGGCGGCGGGCACGGCGATTTCCTCGCGCTCGACCTCGGCGTGCCAGAGCAGACAGCGGGCCGGCTCGGGAAGCCGCTGGAACGCCCGCGAGATCAGCCGCCGGTTCTCGGGCGGCAGCAGCCGCGCCGCGGCGCGCGCGGCGCTGCCGGCCCCGGACCGCAGCGCGGGACGCAGAAGCGCACGCCGGTGGTCGGTGTCCCATTCCCCCGCCAGCCGCCTGATGGTGACGAGCAAGGGGGGACGCCATGCGGCCGTCGGTCCGCCCTGCCGGGCGGATTCCTCGAACAGCCGGGTGAACGCCGCCGTGGTGAGCATTCCGGCGGGGTGCGCACCGTCCGCGCACAACCGGGCGTAGGAGTAGGCGGCCTCCCAGTGCCGGTCGAGCAGTTCGCCGACCGGATGGTGCACGGGCCTCTTCCCGGCGGCCTTCATCAGTTCGGCGGCGAGCTGTTCATCCGTCACACCGTAGGACGGAACAGGGTCGGGGGAATTCCGCTGGACCCCATCGTTCACAGCCACCGTCCTCCAAACCCACACACACGTTTTAGTACATACCAATGGGGCGCCGCCCGCACGACGACTTTCAGGGAGTGTCCTCGGGGTAAGCGGTATTTCGAACGGCCGCCCGATTCAGCTCACTTGAAGTGGACGGCGAACGATTTCACCGGTATGCGCAGCGGCTGAAATAAAGGCCCGCTCGCCGACGACGACGACACCTTTGCACAGTTCGACGATCCCGAACAAGAGACTCCCTCACTTTCCCAATTCCTTTCGGGCAGAGGCGAGTTTACAAAAAGTCAGTAATCCGCGTCCGGCTCCGGGAATTCCTGGGCCGTCCGGCCCGCTTCCGCCGGGAATTCACCTCCGGCCCGCAAAGCCGCCCGGCGCCGGCGGCCGGCCGCCGGCGCGCACTCTCCTCAGGCGGCGAAGCCGAGGACGGCGTCCGCGACCGCCCTGGGGTTCTCCAGCAACATGGCGTGCGTGGCGTCGATTCCGACAACCGTCACATGAGGGCACTCCTCGGCCAGTGCGGCGAGGTCGCGGGCCAGCCCCTTGGCATAGGCGGCCATCATCGGCTCGAACCAGTCCAGGTCGGGGACGGAGGGCACCGTCCGCTCGGCGCGGCCCAGCAGCAGCGGCGTGGTCATTCTTTTGAAGAGGGCGAAGAGATCGAGGGACTCCATGGCCGCGATCATCTGCAGCGCCTCCTCCCGCCCCGGCTTCACCTCCAGGACCCCGTCCTCCCGTTCGCTCACGGAGCGCAGGACGCCGGCCTCGAGGAGGTCGTACGGGAGGCCCAGTCGGTCGGACAGGGCGCGCTGCTCGGCAAGGAGGTCCTTGAGTCCGTCCGTGGACAGTTCCCTGCCCTGGCCCTCGGCACTCGACTCCCGCACCTTCGCCAGATGCCGGACGACGTAGTCCCGCTCGAGGCCCACGTACTGGTCCGGGCGCCCCCAGCCGAACCCGTCGAGATTCACGGCACCGGGGGTGACGTCCGGATGCTCGAGGGCGTACAGCACGGCGAGCATGCCACCGAGCGAGTGCCCGACGGGCAGCGCCTCCGGGACCCGGTACGCCGCCAGCACCCGCTCGAGATCGTCGAGCACCGCGGGCACCTGCCACGATCCGCGCGGCGAGCGGCCGTGGCCGGGCAGATCCACGACCAGCACACGATGGCGCGCCAGAAGCAGGGGCGCGACGGCGGCCCAGTCGGCGAGCGTGCGTCCGATGCCGTGAAGGAGCACCAGAGGGGGCCCTTCGCCCCCGAGGTCGTGAGCGGCCAGCGCCGTGCGGTCTCCTGTCATGAAACGACACTAAAGCGTCAGATCACGGTGGACCGGATAATCGGGGCAGGTGGTTCTGCCTGACGAGCACTTACGGCGGTCACGCCGCCGAGGAAAGGAGGTCCAGGGCCCGCTCCCAGCGGAACCGCGGACGCCCGCCGTCCGCGTCCGTCCCTCCGGCGTACGGGTCCCCGAACCGGATGCCCATGCCGTTCAGTCGTTCGAGGCTGGCGCGGTATGCAGGATGGGCCGCCAGCGCCTCACTGACACAGGGCAGCACGGCGATCGGCACGCCGAGCCCGTAGGCCTCGCACAGCGTGCCGAGCGCGAGGGTGTCCGATATGCCGGCGGCCCACTTGTTGACGGTGTTGAAGGTGGCCGGTGCCACGACGACCGCGTCCGGGTCCGGGAACGGCCGCGGGTCGCCCGGGGACCGCCAGGCGGACCGGATCCGGCGGCCCGTCCGCGCCTCCACCGTGGCCGTGTCGAAGAAGCGGAGCGCGAGTGGTGTGGCGATGACACCGATCTCCCAGCCCCGCTCCTGGGCGGCGATGATCAGTTCACCCACGTCCTGGGCGATACCCGCCGCGCAGACGACGACGTACAGGAAGGGTTTCGAGGCGTCTTCGGTCACGCGTGCACTCTAGGGCCGGGGCGACGGGCCGCGTCGCACGGCTGCTAACGTCGAGAACGCCGGTTCTCCCGCCCGGAACACTCAGGAGGGCCCCGTACATGGACAGCGAACTCGCCCGCGAGCAGGCGCTGCAAGCCGCGGAGAAGCTGTTCTACGGCCGTGGCGTACAGACCGTCGGGATGGACGACATCCGCAACACGTCGGGCGTCTCGCTCAAGCGGCTGTATCAGCTCTTCCCCGCCAAGGAACAGCTCGTCGAAGCCTGTCTGGAGCACCGTGACGTGCGCTGGCGGCAGCGGATGGCCGAGTACGTGGACCGGTACACGGACCCCGTGGAGCGGATAGGGGCGGTCTTCGGCCGGCTGGGCGAGTGGTTCCGCGAGCCCGGATTCCGCGGCTGCGCCTGGATAAACTCCTACGGCGAGCTGGGCGCCACGTCACCGCGGGTGCTGGCCCAGGTGCGCGCCCACAAGCACGCTTTCAAGGCCTATCTGACCGGTCTCGTCACTGACGCGGGACTGCCCGCGTCCCTTGCCGGGCAGCTGTATCTGCTGGCCGAGGGCGCCATGGTCACCGCGGGCATAGAGGCCTCCGCGGAACCCGCCGAAGAGGCGGCCCACGCGGCCCGGCTCCTGCTGGAGGCCTACCGGTAGAGGCGGGGCGGCGGACACGCGGCCGACGGCTCTACCGGGGCCGGCGCGAGAAGGTGTCTGCTCGCGCGCGACGGCCACGAGGGGCGCCTCGCCGGCCTCGATACGCGTGCCGCCGCCGTGTCATCGTGCCGTGGACGTGCTCAACCGCCTTCCTCGGAGACGGTGATGGCACCCACCGGACAGGCGCGTGCGGCCTCCCGCACCAGCGGGTCGCCGCCGCCGTCCGCCTTGCCGGGCAGCAGTTCGCTGTAGCCGTCGTCGTCCTGGGTGAAGACGCCGGGCGCGGTGAGGGCGCACTGGCCCGCCCCGATGCAGACGTCCCTGTCGATGGAGATGGAGATGTCGCCGGTCATGGTCGCAGCCTCCTACCAGGTCACCGGGAGTTCCAGCATCCCCTGGATCGTGTCGCCCGGTTTGAACGGGATCTCCTCCGGCGGCGCGGCGAGCCGCAGACCTGGCAGCCGCTCGAAGAGGGCGCTGAGGGCGATCTCCAGCTCGGCCCGGGCCAGGTTCTGGCCGAGGCACTGGTGGATGCCGAACCCGAAGGCGACGTGGTGACGGGCCGGGCGGTGCCAGTCCAGGGTGTCGGGTTCGGGGAAGGCGGTGGAGTCCCGGTTGATGACGGATGTGGAGAACAGGACGCCCTCCTCGGCCCTGATGGTCGTCCCGGCGATCTCGATGTCCTCGGTGGCCACCCGCAGCAGCCCGTCCGCGATGGACAGGAAGCGCAGCAGTTCCTCCACGGCGGCGGAGATCAGTTCCGGGTCGGCGCGCAGCTGCGACAGCTGTTCCGGGTGACGCAGCAGGGTGAACGTACCGAGGGAGATCATGTTGGCCGTCGTCTCATGCCCCGCGACCAGCAGGATCGTGGCCAGGGAGACCAGATCGGCCCGGTCCAGCGCGCCCTCGCGCAGCTGCTCCTGGATCAGCTCGTCGAGCAGCCCGTCCCCCGGCTCCTCGCGCTTGTGGTCGATCAGCTCCCCGAGATAGGCGTCCAGCCGGTCGCGGGCGTCCTGGGTGTCCTCAGCGGACGGTCCGCGCAGCAGCCGGCGGGACTGCTCCTCGAAGAAGTCGTGGTCGGCGTAGGGGACACCGAGCAACGAGCAGATCACCATGGAGGGCAGGGGCAGCGCGAAGGCTCTGACCAGTTCGGCCGGCGGGCCCGCGGCCTCCATGGCCGACAGCAGCCGGCCGCCCGTCTCCTCGATGCGCGGGCGCAAGGCGGTGGCCCGTTTCAGGGTGAAGCTGGAGACCAGCATGCGGCGCTGGACACGGTGTTCGGGGTCGTCCTTGCCGAGCAGCGCCACCCGGCGGTCCCGGGCCGCGGCGAACCGCGCGTTGGTCACCGGAAAGGCGGTGCGGGTCCGGTCGGAGGACAGGCGCGGGTCGGCCAGCAGGTCACGGGCGGTGGAGTGCCCGGTGACCACCCAGACGTCACGGCCGTCGTAGAGCGTGACCCGGGTCAGCGGGCGCTTCTCGCGCAACCGGTCGTAGGCGGTCGGCGGGTGGTAGGGGCAGGTACGGTCCTGGGGGAACGCGACGGGTTCCGGCACGGTTGTAGCGGGTTTCGTCATGAATGACCTCGCACGCGAAGATTCGCTGTTGCCGATCTTCATTAGATGCCCGAGGCATCTACACGGCCACCTGAAGTTCGGCCAGATGCGCCGGATGCCGTATATGGCCGAAGGATGTCGTCGACCGCGCGGCGTCCCGCCTGCGGCGACAGCCCGGACGCGTCGCGCGTGCCGGCACCAGCCATCGTAATTCGTTTGCCCGGGCATCCGCCTTCCCGCAGGATCTGCGCATGCCTACGCTCGAAGCCCTGCTGCCGCTGATGTCCGCCACCGCCCGTCCGGTGCCGGGCCGACAGCAGCCCTGCCGTCCGGGGAGGCTCGGGCTTCGCCGGTCGTGACCGGCGCGCTCGTCGCGGGGCTCGTCGCCGGCTACGGCATCGCCGTACCCGTCGGAGCCGTCGCGGCCTATCTGGTCTCCCTCACGGCCCGTACATCCCTGCGCACCGGCGCGTGCGCCGCACTCGGCGTCGCCACGGCGGACGGCCTCTACGCCCTGGTGGCGGCCGTCGGCGGAACCGCACTGGCCGTCCTGATCCAGCCCGTCATGGTCCCGCTGCGCTGGGCGTCGGCCCTGGTCCTGGCCGCCCTCGCGGTGCGCGGTGCCGTCGCCGCCCTGGATCAGTACCGCTCCGCGGGGACCGCCACCGCCGGCCGGGCGGTGCCGCCCACGCCGAGGCGGGCGTATCTCGGGCTGCTCGGCATCACCCTGCTCAACCCGACCACCGTCGTCTACTTCGCCGCGCTGGTCCTCGGCAGCCGCGCCGGGGGCCCGGTCCGGCCGCTGGAGCAGGGCCTGTTCGTGCTCGCCGCGTTCGCCGCGTCCGCGAGCTGGCAGCTGACGCTGGCCGGAGGCGGCGCACTGCTGGGCCGCGCGCTGACCGGTCGGCGCGGCCGGCTGGTCACGGCGTTCGTCTCCAGCGCGGTGATGGTGACGCTGGCCGTGCGGATGCTGGTGTGACCGGACTGACGGAAAGCAGCCCCACCGCGCCGACGATTGCTGGCCGGAGACCGTTCCGGACGACCGGCGCGGTCGTGTCGCGGACCCGTGCCACGGATGAAATGCCGGGCGGCCGGTGTTGAATCTTGGAACGTGGGTCCCGGGGCCGGTCCGCGGCGACGGTGACCACGGACGTGACAGCAGTCGTAGCGACGATGGGACGGAAACCATGGCTCTTGAGGGCGAGTACGAACCGAGCCCTACGCAGTGGGTGCGCGAGCAGGTCGAGTTGTACGAGAGCTCCGGTGGCACGGAGGGGACGACGCTCCGCGACACGGGCCTTCCGGTGATCATCCTCACCACCCTCGGCTCCAGGAGCGGGAAGATCCGCAAGACTCCGCTGATGCGCGTCGAGCACGACGGCCGGTACGCCGCCGTGGCCTCGCTCGGGGGCGCGCCCAAGCACCCCGTCTGGTACTTCAACCTCACGCAGCACCCCACCGTTGAGCTCCAGGACGGGCCCCGGCGTCAGGAGATGACGGCCCGTGAGGTCACGGGGGAGGAGAAGGCGCAGTGGTGGGAGCGGGCGGTCGCGGCGTTCCCGCCGTATGCCGACTACCAGAAGAAGACCGACCGTGAGATCCCCGTCTTCGTGCTGGAGCCGACCGGGAACTGAGCGCGCCGGATCCGGGGGCCGCACGGCTGCCGCCGTGCGGCCGCCGCGTTCGCGGGCCCGGCCTCAGGCGGGCAGCGACTGCTCGGCCCAGATCGTCTTCCCCTCGCTGGTCTGCCGGCTGCCCCAGCGCTGGGTGAGCTGGGCCACCAGCAGCAGTCCGCGGCCGCCCTCGTCGAAGGCGTGCGCGCGACGCAGATGCGGTGAGGTGGAACTGCCGTCGGACACCTCGCAGATCAGCGAGCCGTCGCGGATCAGCCGCAGCTGGATGGGCGGCCCGCCGTAGCGGATCGCGTTGGTCACCAGTTCGCTCACGACCAGCTCGGTGACGAACGTGACCTCAGCCAGGCCCCACTCGGCCAGCTGTTCGATGGCGTACTGCCGGGTGGTGGCGACCTCGGCCGGGTCCGGCGGGACGTCCCAGGTGGCCACCTGGTCCGCGCCGAGGGCGCGGGTACGGGCGAGGAGCAGGGCCACGTCGTCGCCCGGCTCGTCCGGCAGCACCGACTTCACGACCTTGTCGCACAGGTCGTCGAGGGTGTCGCTGGGTGTCTCCAGTGCCCGGCACAGTTCGACCGCGCCGTCGTCCAGGTCGCGGTCGCTGCCCTCGATCAACCCGTTCGTGTACAGGGCGATCAGCGAGCCCTCCGGCAGCTCCAGCTGCGTCTCCTCGAAGGGCAGGCCACCGACGCCCAGCGGCGGTCCCGCGGACATCGTGACCAGCCGGGCACCGCCGTCGGGCTCCCGTACGGCCGGCGGCGGGTGGCCCGCGGCGGCCAGGGCCAGGCGGCGCGAGATGGGATCGTAGACCGCGTACAGGCAGGTCGCGCCCATTTCACCGACCTCGTCGCCGCCCTCCGCCGCCGCCAGGTGCGCGACCAGGTCGTCGAGATGGGTGAGGAGCTCGTCCGGCGGCAGGTCGACGTCGGCCAGGGTGCGCACGGCGGTGCGCAGCCGGCCCATCGTGGCCGAGGAGCGGATGCCGTGCCCGACCACGTCGCCGACGACCAGACCGACCCTCCCGCCGGACAGCGGGATCACGTCGAACCAGTCGCCCCCGATTCCGGCCTGTGAGCCGGACGGCAGGTAGCGGTGTGCCACGTCGAGTGCGGCCTGCTCGGACAGCCCGCGCGGCAGCAGGCTGTGCTGCAGGGCCAGTGCGGTCCCGCGCTCGCGTGCGAAGCGACGGGCGTTGTCGACGCTCACGGCCGCCCGGCTCGCCAGGTCCTCGGCGAGGGCGGCGTCGTCGGCCGCGTACGGGTCCGGGTTGTGGATGCGCACGAACACCGCCACGCCCAGCGTGGTGCCGCGGGCCCTCAGCGGCACCGTCACCAGGGAGTGGGCGCCCCTGCGGGACGCGGGGTCGCCCATGGGCCGGGAGTTGCGCTCCTGCACCCAGTGGTCGAAGTCGGGTTCACCGGCCCTGCGCAGCACGGCCCGGGACTCCCGCAGTGCCCGCAGGGGCGGGGAGCAGGGCCCGTAGCTGTCGGTTCCGCCGAGCACGACGGCGGCCTCCGGTATGCCTTCGGTGACCGACCGGTGGGCGATCCGGCGCAACACGATCTCAGCGCGGTGGTCCCTCGGCGGTTCGTCCTTGTCGAGGACCCAGTCGAGCAGATCCACGCTGGCGAAGTCGGCGAACCTGGGGACCACCACCTCGAGCAGTTCCTCGGCCGTGCGCCGCACGTCGAGCGTGGTGCCGATGGCGGTCGCGGCCTCGTTCAGCAGGACCAGGCGCCGGCGTGCCGAGTACTGCTCGCTGCTGTCCACGGCGGCCATGGCGACGGCGGCCACCTGGTCGGGAGCGGTGTGCACCGGCCACACGTAGACCATCCAGGCGTGCTCACGAGCCTCGGACGCGGAGCGCTTGTGGCTCTCGTAGTGCACGGGACGCCCGGTCTCGGCGACCTGGCGCAGACAGCGGTCGAAGCGTCGCTCGTTCACGTCGTAATCGTCCGCGCTGTAGGGGAAGTACCGCCCGGTGAGGCTGTCCGCGTCGAACCCCAGGAGCCCACCGGCCATGTCGTTGGCCCGCAGGTAACGCTGTTCCCTGTCGAACACGGACATCGCGATCGGCGCCTGCTGGAAGGCTCTGGCCACCAGGTCCGCGTCCCCCGTGCTGGGCGCGGTGGTGACCACGAAGCCCTGGGGGGAGCCGTCGGGACCGATCACGGGTTGGGCGGTCAGGCACAGCGGCAGAGGGTGACCGTCACGATGACGCACCACGACGGTGCCGGTCACCACGGTCGGCGCCGAGGGCGGCACACCCTCGGCGAGCAGGTCCTGCGCAGCGCGCCCCACGACCTCCTCGGCCGTGTATCCCGTCAGCTGCCGGGCACCCTCGCTCCATCCCGTCACCGTGCCCCGGGCGTCGACGATCGCCGCAGCGGCGACTTGCTCCATGTCGTCCAGAATGATCCCTGCGATGCGTTGCCTCAACCCGGCGGCCGCGGCGACAGCGGCGCCCCGGGATGCCCGTTCGGGGCCGTGCGTACGGGCCGGGACAGGCGCCGCGCCGCCCCGGCTCACGCGCGACGGAAGGGCCACCGGGAGAGGGAGGCGTCACGGAAGAACGGCTCCGGTACCGACCGCGGGTCCCGGGCCATCCGGCCCGACCCGCTCCAGGTGCAGTCGACGGGTTCAGCCGTCGGCGTGGCGGCGCGCCGACTCGTTCTCCTGGGCCAGGCGCCGCAGCGCCAGCAGCGCGGGCTCCAGGAGAACCGTCAGCAGCAGCGCACGCTCGACGACCTCCAAGGAGTCCTCGATGCCGTCGAGCTGATCGATGTCGAGGACGGCGGTCCGCTCCGCCAGCCGTGCGTACGGCACCAGGGCGCGCCGGTCCAGCGGGGCGCCGAGGTTCCTCAACGAGGTCAGGGTCTCGGCGAGGGCGGCCCTGGCCGGCGCCGCCTTGTGCACGTTCCATCCCAGTTCGTCGATCAGCGCGTCGACCTCGTCCTGCTCCGCGGTGCCCCTGGGGCCGTCGTCGGCCTGCTCCCCGGTCAGCCTGATCGAGCCGAGGGACAGGCCCAGCAGGCGGTGGATGTCGCCGGAGTGCTCCTCCAGGGCACCCAGGACCTGGCGGGTGGCGCTCACGGACAGGCCTCGGACGCCGGTGAGCGCACGGATCAGACGCAGCCTGCGCAGGTGGTTCTCGTCGTACTCGGCCTGGGTCGCCGAGAGCTGGCGCCCCGGCAGCAGCAGGCCCTCGCGGAGGTAGTACTTGATCGTCGTGACGGAGACGCCACTGCTGCGGCTGAGGTCGGACATGCGCATCGGAACGGCTCCGCTCTGGTCATTGGATACCTCCACTGTCTAACATGGATAGTGGAGGTATCCAAAGGCGTGCCTCCGAACTGACCCTGCCTGCGCTGCGCCTCTTTGCCCGCCGCGCGCACCGCGGTTACCCCTCCCTGCCCGGAAGAAGGCCGTGCCGTGCCCACACTGCCCTGGACCACCGTCAACGCTCCCGCCCCGGAGGTCGAGGCCCTGGTGATGGCCTCCCGCCTCGAAGTCCGTTCGTTTTCCGACGTACTCCGGTTCTTCCTGCCGTCTCTCGCCACGTGGAAGCAGGTCCGCGGCGCGCCCGGCGCGTACGGCGCCTCGCTGATCGCCCAGCACCTCAAGCGCACGTTCTGGACCCTGTCGGCCTGGGAGGACAAGGAGGCCCTCTACAGGTACGCCAGGACCGAACCTCACCGGTCGGTCATGAGCGGACTGCGGTCCACCATGAGCCGCTCCGTCTTCACCTTCTGGCAGATCCCGGCCGCGGATCTGCCCCTCGACTGGGCGGAGGCACGACGCCGGCTGGCCGAGCAGGAGCGGGCGGACGCACAGCCCGCGACCGAGAACACGACCGACTGACCCGATCGCACCGGAACCTCTTCGAGGAGATCCCTGACATGACTCTGTCCGAACCGAACACGCTCGCGACCGGCCCGGCGGCCGGTCCCCTCGCGCCCTCGCCCGCGGGCCGGGCGGTGCCGCTGTGGCTCGCCATCGTCGCGTGCAGCGTGCCCATGTTCATGGTCGCGCTCGACAATCTGGTCGTCTCGACGGCACTGCACACCCTGGCGGTGGACCTGAAGGCGTCCACCGAGCAGCTTCAGTGGTTCGTCAACGCGTACGTGCTCAGCTTCGCCTGTCTGCTCATGACGGGCGCCGCGCTCGGTGACCGGTTCGGCCGCCGCCGCGTCTTCACCTTCGGCATCGTGCTGTTCACCCTCGCCTCCGCCGGCTGCGGTCTGGCGGACAGCAGCGGGCAGTTGATCACCTTCCGGGTGATCCAGGGCTTCGGTGCCGCGGCCGTCATGCCGCTGTCCCTGACCCTGCTCTCCCATGCCGTGCCCGAGCGGCTGCGCGGTCTTGCCCTGGGCCTGTGGTCCGGGATCAGCGGGCTCGCCGTCGCCATGGGGCCGGTGGTCGGCGGCGCCGTGGTCGACGGCCTCGACTGGCGGTGGATCTTCTGGATCAACGTGCCGGTCGGTGCCGTCGCGATACCGCTCGCGCTGCTGGCCCTGCGTGAGAGCTCTCTGCCGGGCATCCGCCTCGACCTCGTCGGCATGCTCCTGGCCGCCGCCGGGCTGTGCGCGGTGGTGTGGGGCATCGTGCACGGAGAGACGGACGGCTGGACCTCGGCACAGGTGCTCGGCGCATTCGCCGCCGGCGCGGTGCTGCTCGCCCTGTTCGTCGCCTGGGAGGCCCGGGTTCCACAGCCGATGCTGCCGCTGTCCTTCTACCGGGTGCGGGCGTTCACCCTGACCAACGTCGTCTCCGCCGCCATGTACTTCGGCGTCTTCGGCTCCCTGTTCCTGCTCGCCCAGTTCCTGCAGATCGTGCCGCCGCGCACACCGCTGGAGGCCGGGGTGCGCACGCTCCCCTGGACGCTCATGCCGATGTTCGTCGCACCCGTCGCCGGTCTGCTGACCGACAAGGTCGGCGGCGGCCGGCTGATGGCGCTCGGCCTGTTCCTCCAGGGCGTCGGTCTCGGCTGGATCAACCTGGTCGCGGACACCACCACCGCCTACTCCTCGATGGTCGGCCCGATGATCGTGGCGGGCGTCGGCATGGGCCTGGTCTTCGCGCCCACCGCCTCGGTCGTCCTCGCCTCGGTCAGCGGTCAGCACGCGGGCAAGGCGTCCGGTGCCAACACGACGGTCCGCGAGGTGGGCGGCGCCCTCGGCATCGCGGTGCTCAGCACGGTGTTCGTGGGCCACGGAAGCACCGCGTCACCGCGGGAGTTCGTGGACGGCCTGCATCCCGCGGTGTGGGTGGGCGTGTGCGTGGTCCTCGCGGGCGCCCTGTGCGCACTGGCCATTCCGCGCCGGCCGCGCCCCGTGGAATCGACCGGCGCCTAGACGGGGGCGGGCCACGTCGCGCAGGTCGCGCCCGGGAGCCGCCGCGCACGTCCCGCCGCCCGGCTCGTTCCCCGAGCGGCTCCACGTGGCCCGGCTCCCGGATTCCCCGAAACTCGTGCGCATGATCCGTGTGCAGCCGGGCAGCCGCCCGTCAGGCCCCGCCGCGTTCCCCCGTCGCGGCGGGGCCGCCACTCTTCTTGCGCCGGGCCGCACGGGTCGGGGCGTCCGTGATGTCGAGGAAGATCTGGTCGGCTTCCGGGATGGTGCGCATGATGGAGAACTTGATGCGCACCGTGACGTCCTCGACTTCCTCGCTGTCCAGTCCGGGGACCAGATCGACTCGGGCGGCCAGCAGAATCGAGTCCAGGCCGAGCTGCATGGTGAGCAGCTCCTCCACACTGTCGATCTCCGGCTGCTCCTCCAGCAGCGCATACATCCGGTCGCTCAGCTCCGGGTCCGCGGCCTGGCCGATCAACTGCTCGCGGGCGTCACGGCCGAGGCGGAAGGCCACGTACACAAGAAGTGCGCCGATCGCGAGTGAGGCGGACGCCTCCCACACCACGTTCCCGGTGACCATGTGGAGGACCATCCCGACGATCGCGAGCGCCACGCCGAGCACCGCCGTGCTGTCCTCCGCGACGACCGTGCGCAGCGCCGGGTCCCGCAGTCCCTGCCCGGCCGTACCGCTCTGCCGGTGCACCTGGTGCAGTGCGCGCAGCAGGGACACGCCTTCGACCACCAGCGCCACGCCCAGCACCACGAGTCCGGCCACGTACCCCTCATGGGACTCCTTGGCGCCGCCCTGCAGTGCCTCGAATCCCTGGAAGAAGGAGAAGCAGCCGCCCATCACGAAGATGCCGACAGCCGCGAGGAGCGACCAGAAGAACCGCTCCTTCCCGTAGCCGAAGGGATGGCGCCGGTCGGCCGGGCGGCGGCTGCGACGCAGCGCCGCCAGCAGGAAGATCTCGTTCAGACTGTCCGCGACGGAGTGCGCCGCCTCCGACAGCAGGGCGGGAGAGCCCGCGAGCACGCCGCCGACGGCCTTGGCCACGGCGATCAGCAGATTCGCGGCGAGCGCGACCAGCACCGTGATACGCGTCCTGCGGTCCGAGGACCCGCCGTGCCCAGGCCGCCCGGGCTCCGGTGAACCGCCGTCCGAAGGCTCGCGCCCCGCTGTCGCCGTGTCTCGCTCCGCGTTCGATGATGTGCCGCTCACGTCGCCCGACTGCCCTCTTCGGGCTGCCTCACACGGTGTG
The DNA here is from genome assembly GCF_040644975.1 of Streptomyces sp. NPDC046900. Classification (NCBI taxonomy): domain Bacteria; kingdom Bacillati; phylum Actinomycetota; class Actinomycetes; order Kitasatosporales; family Streptomycetaceae; genus Streptomyces; species Streptomyces sp. NPDC046900. The sequence continues at coordinate 274,875 of NZ_JBEYXD010000006.1, forward strand.
CGGACGGAAAACGGGGAACTCGGCCTGCGTGGGGGTGCAAGCCCGCGTGAGGAGGGGTCACATGGTTGTCGGCAACCGCGCGTACGGGACGAAGGCGTTCAAGCGGTCCAGGAGCCACTTCGCCGACCGCATCACCGCGGACGGGCGCGACGGCTGGCCGGTGGCGGCCGGGCGGTACCGTCTGGTGATCAGCCGGGCCTGCCCCTGGGCGAGCCGGGCGGTGATCTCGCGGCGCCTGCTCGGCCTGGAGGACGCGCTCTCCCTGGCCATCGCCGATCCGATCCAGGACGACCGCAGTTGGCGCTTCACGCCGGATCCCGGAGGCCGCGATCCGGTCCTCGGCATCCGTTTCCTCGGCGAGGCCTACGACGCCCGGGAATCCGGCTACCCCGGCGGTGTCAGCGTGCCCGCGATCGTGGACGTGCCCAGCAAGCGGCTGGTCACCAATGACTTCCAGCAGATCACCCTCGACCTGGCCACCGAATGGACACGGTTCCACCGGGACGGGGCGCCCGACCTCTACCCGGAGGCGCTGCGCGACGAGATCGACGACGTGATGCGGGGCGTGTACGAAGACCTCAACAACGGGGTGTACCGCGCGGGTTTCGCCACGAACCAGAAGGAGTACGAGGAGGCGTACACCGCTGTGTTCGCCCGGCTCGAGTGGCTCTCCGAGCGGCTGGCCGACCGGCGCTACCTGGTCGGCGACACCATCACCGAGGCGGACATCAGGCTGTTCACCACGCTCGTACGTTTCGACGCCGTCTATCACGGCCACTTCAAGTGCAACCGCCGGAAACTGACGGAGGACCCGGTGCTGTGGGCGTACACACGGGATCTCTATCAGACGCCCGGATTCGGGGACACCGTCGACTTCGACCACATCAAGCGGCACTACTACCTGGTCCACTCGGGCATCAACCCGACCGGCATCGTGCCGCTCGGGCCCGACCTCGCCGACTGGCTCGCACCGCACGGCCGGGAGCAGCTCGGCGCCCGCCCGTTCGGGGACGGGACCCCGCCGGGACCAGTACGTGCCGACGAGGAGGTTCCGCTCGCCGGACGGCCCTGAGGGCACCGGCTGCAGCAGGGACCACAGACCGAGGATCACCGACAGCAGAGGAGAACTACGTGGCCAAGGGTTCGAAGGACAAGAAGGGGAAAGGGAAGCTTCCGCTCGTCTACCGGCCCGTCGGATTCGCCCTCGGCTGGGCGAGCGGCGCGCTGGCGGGGATCACCTTCCGCAAGACCTGGAAGGCGATACGCCACGAGGACGACGCCCCCGACGCGCTGGACAGGGACCGCGGCTGGGGCGAGGTGCTGCTCGCCGCGGCGATCCAGGGCGCCCTCTTCGCGGTCGCCCGCAGCGTGGCGGACCGCGCGGGGGCGAAGGCGATCGAGCGGCAGACGGGCGTGTGGCCGGCCACGGGCAACGGTGGCCGGGACTGAGGCCACCGCCGGGCCTGACCCGGCCCCGCGGCGGCGGCCCCGTACTCGTGCGAAGAAGGAGAGTGAACAAAATGACGACATCGCCCAGATGGCGGGTCGCGTTGGCATCGGCAGCATCGGTTGCCATGCTCGT